>NZ_JBEOXS010000070.1:0-35610 GCF_040296705.1 Streptomyces sp. NPDC002055 | reverse complement strand
TGGAACACGCACGCCAGTCCACCGGCCAACGCCAACTCCCCTCCGACGTCCGCCTACTGGTCGCCCACCAGGGCCCGCACCGCGTTGAATGACGGCGGGTAGGCGGCCACCAGCAGGACTCGGTCCTGTGTCGACGGCAAGTTGTGCGCATCAAGAATTCGTCGGGCAAGTACGTCGCTCTCTACGCACCCTTGAAACACTGCCTATCCGGAATCAAGTCGGAGGGATGATCTATCCGGACCTCTTTCGTAAGTCCTGGAAGCGAGCCCTCAATCGCCTCGGGCTTCCCAACTACAATCCACACGACCTGCGACACAAGTGGGCCACCGTGACCCTGAGCAACAGCGTGTCCATTCACGAAGTGTCGCGGTGGATGGGCCACAGCTCGATCAAGATCACGGTGGACCGTTACGGCCACCTGACCCTCGACGGGAGTGAACGCTGCCGTCAGGTCATCGAGGCCACCCTCGGGCAGCACATGCTCAGCGGATTCCCAACTCAGCGAGTACCCGCTGCTGAGCCGGTGCCGGCTTAGCCGGGAAGTAGAGGTAACAGACCCCTCCCGAACCGCTCCTGACCTGGCCGTTCGCGTTGTACCGCTTGGTCCTCAACCAGATATTTTCGAACTCTCGCCGCTTGTACACCCGCCGCACGTCGTCGTTGTTGCTGCCGGCCGGGTCGTGGGCGATCACATCGCCCGCTGCCGTGAAGCCGGCCAGGCACATCAGGTGGCCCGCCGTGCCGTAGCCCGCTCCGTCCAGCTCCTCCTTGAGGAAGGACTGGGAGGTGATGACGGGGATGCCCGCGCCGATCAGCTTCTCCACGTCGCCGAGGGAGCCGAGCCGGGTGACGACACCCTGCATGTCGCGGTAGGTGGCGGCGTAGGCGGCGTTGAAGGGCCAGTTGCCGCAGCCCGCGTACTGGTAGTCGAAGGCGTACCGGGCAGCGTGGCAGACCTGCGGGTCCGCGTACTCGGGCTCGACCCAGGCGAGGTCGTCCTTGGTCGGCTTGCGGCCCCAGTACTCGATGACCATCTGCGAGGAGGTCGGGCTGCACCAGGCCTCGCCGCCGTTGTCGTACTCCGGGTACTGCCCGACGTGGATGTTCTGGGAGTAGCGCGGGAGCCTCAGCTCCTTCCCCGCGCCCTGCCCCGGCGTGGAGGCGGGCACGGTGAAGCGGTCGGGGATGTCGGACGCCATCGCGCCGAGCCGCCAGACCTTCGGCGTGCTGCCGGTGCCGGGCTTGCGGTAGAGGGTGAGCCGCAGCCGGTACGAGGCGATGCGCAGGCTGCTCGCGGTGTCGTCGATCGACAGGGTGTCGGTCCAGACCGTGCTCCTGCCGTCGGTCTGGTCGTCCACCGAGGTGCGCCGGATGTCCCCGTCACCGGCGGCCCAGCGGCCGATGACGTACCAGGGGGTGTTCTTGCCGTCGGTGTAGGTGCCGCGCAGTTCGACCAGGATCCAGGTGCCGGCGGGGGTGTGGGCGTTCCAGGAGGCGACGAGTTCGCTCGCCGGGGTGGTGAGCCTGCGGGCCGGGCCGGTCCAGGTGGCGTAATCCCAGGTGGCCTTCTTGCCGGTGTGCGGATCCGTGTACTCCGTCCGCCCGGCCGGGGTGCCGATGACGACGCCGTGCCGGGACCCGGCCACGGCGCGGGTGCCCTTGGCGGTGCCGGACCGCCAGTCGGTGTACGTGGTCCAGCCGTGGTAGTCCACCCGGGCCACCCCCTTTCCCGCAGCGGTTGCCGGGCCGGCGGCGTCCGGGCGGGAGCCGGCGCCGGTGGCCGCGGCGGTGTCGGTCGCGGTGTCGGTCGCGGTGCCGCGCGGGGCGGTGGGAGTGGCGAGCGCCGGGTGGGCGGCCCCGGCGGCGGCGGCCGCCAGTGCGGCGGTCAGCAGGGTGCGGCGGGAAGTGGGTCTGGTCATGGCGGGAGGACCCCCAGTCGTCATCCGGTGGGCTACAGGTGCACGACAGCTGTTCAACTATCGCCGCTTCCGACAGGCTTCGGCCAGAGGACGGGGGCGCGTCGCCGCCCCCGTACGAGTGGAGATCCGCCGCGTCCGCCGGGGAGATCGGCCGCGTCCGCCGGGGAGATCGGCCGCGTCCGCCGGGGAGATCGGCCGCGTCCGCCGGGGAGGCCCGGCGGGGCCCGGGGCCCGCCGGGGTGGGGCGGACAGGCCCGTAGGGTGAGCCGTGTGGACCATCCCCTGCCAGGAGCCCCCGGCCGGCTCGACGCCCCCGCGGCCCGGCTGCGTGCGCTGCCCCCGTCCTGCGGGCCGGTGCGGCTGATCGCGGTCGACGGCCACGCCGGTTCCGGCAAGAGCACCTTCGCCGGCCGGCTCGCGGCGGCGCTCGGGGGCGCACCGGTGGTGCGGCTGGACGATCTGGCGACCCATGAGGAGCTGTTCGCCTGGACGGACCGGGTGCGTGAGCAGATCCTCGCGCCGCTGTCCGACGGGGTCACCGCGCGGTACGGCGTCTACGACTGGGTGCTGCGGCGGTTCACCCGTGAGGAGGACATCGCGCCGGCGCCGGTGGTGCTCCTCGAAGGAGTGGGGGCCGGGCGCCGGGCGCTGCGGCCGTACCTGGCGTGCCTGCTGTGGATGGAGGTGCCCGAACACACCTCCTGGGAACGCGGCAGGCTGCGGGACGGCCCGGAGCTGTCGGCCTTCTGGGACGGCTGGGTCCGGGCGGAGCGGCAGCATTTCTCCGCCGATCCGTCGCGGCCGTACGCCGATCTTCTGGTACGTCAGGGGGCGGAGGGGTACGTGGTACGGACGGGGCCCGCTGTGACCGCATGAACGGTTCACTCCCTCACCCTCCGTAGCCACCTGGCCGTCGCTCGGCCGGGCGGACACGGGAGATCTCCGGGCAACTGCCTCAACTCGGCTTGACCCGGGGGCCGTACAGGTCTTACGTTTTCAACGTGCGGCTTCTTCGGAAGCCCCCACAGACGCGAAGCCCCCGGTTGTTCCCCCGTGACCGGGGGCTTCGTTCTGCCCCGGCCCGGACAGGAACGTCATTTCGGGCACTCCACCGACACCTCCCCTCACCCAGGGTCACCACCCGGCGCACACCCCCCACCCGCCGGGCACCCCTCCGCTTCCGCTCCGGTACGCGCGCCACTCTTCGGCCGACGGCGATACCGCAGGTACGATGCGGACGGGAGATGCGACAACTCCCGTCCACAGTGCGGCGGTTCGGCACGTCAGCCGCCCGGCAGACGCCCGGCGGCACACCACGGGGGCACGGTTGTGGGGGGCCTGATGGACTTCGGCATGCAGCAGGGCTCCAACGCCCCGGCCGACCTCGCCTGGCTGCGCGCCGTCGACGCCTACACGATGGGGGCGTACGCACAGGCCGAGGAGGAGTTCCGGGCGGCGGTGCGGATCGACCCGGGGATGGCCGACGCCTGGCTGGGCCTGCACGCCCTGCGGGTCGACACGACCAACGCGCTGCTGCGGATGCACCTCCACCGGGACCGCTTCGGCGAGCAGCGCTCCCGCCACCGGCGGACGCTCAACTCCTGGTACTGGCTGGGCTGGTGGGTGCAGCCGGTGCTGGAGACCCCGCGCGATCTGCTGCTGGCGCACGCCTCCCACTGGCTGGACGGCCGGCACGTCGCGGAGCTGGACGGGGCGCTGGCCGGCTGCCCGCCGGTGGACACCGACCGCCAGGTGCGCTTCCTGCACGCCTGCCGCGCCTACCTGGTCAAGGACTGGGAACAGCTCGTACGGCACACCCAGCCGCTGCTCGACGACCCGGTGCTGGGGATCGAGGCGGGGCTGTTCGGCGGCATGGCGCGGGTGCGGCTGGAGATGTACGGGCAGGCCGAGCCGTTGCTGTCGGCGGCGCTGATGCGGTGCCGCAGCGAACAGCCGCAGCGCAAGGAGCTGCGGTACTGGCTGGCCCGCGCGCACGAGGGGACGGGCCGCAGCGCCGCGGCGCTGCCGCTCTACCGGGCCGTGCACCGGGTCGACCCGGCGTTCATGGACACCGCGGCCCGGCTCGCCGCGATCTCCGAGGGCGACGGTCTGGACGAGGCCGGGGACCTCGCCGCGGTCTCGCTCGCCGGCATCGGCCAGGACGTGCTCGACGCGACGACCGACCCGGATCTGCTGATCCCGGACAGCCCCGCCGACGGCCGCGATCTGTCCACCACCCCGGACGCCGACGACCTGATCCCCGGGATGGCGCCGGTGGACGCCGACGGTGTCCGCGAGAAGGCGATCCTGCCGGTCCAGCCGAAGCCGGGCCGGCTCCCCACTGGCCCGCCCGACCCCGTACTGCTCCAGCAGGCGCTGGAGCAACTGGAGCGGATGGTGGGTCTGGAGCCGGTGAAACGCCAGGTCCGGGCGCTGTCGGCGCAGCTCCACATGGCCCGGCTGCGGGCCGGTCAGGGTCTGCCCGTGCAGCCGCCGAAGCGGCACTTCGTGTTCTCCGGCCCGTCCGGGACGGGGAAGACCACGGTCGCGCGCATCCTCGGCCGGGTCTTCTACGCGCTGGGGCTGCTCGGCGGCGACCATCTGGTGGAGGCCCAACGGGCCGATCTCGTCGGCGAGTTCCTCGGCCAGACGGCCGTCAAGGCCAATGAGCTGATCGACTCGGCGCTGGGCGGCGTGCTCTTCGTCGACGAGGCGTACAGCCTCTCCAACACCGGCTACAGCAAGGGTGACGCCTACGGCGACGAGGCCTTACAGGTCCTCCTCAAGCGGGCCGAGGACAACCGCGACCGCCTGGTGGTCATACTCGCGGGCTACCCGGAGGGCATGGACCGTCTGCTGACCACCAACCCGGGGCTGGGCTCCCGGTTCACCACCCGGGTCGACTTCCCCAGCTACCGGCCGCTGGAGCTGACCCGGATCGGCGAGGTCCTGGCCGCCGAGAACGGCGACTGCTGGGACGAGGAAGCCGTCGAGGAACTGCGCAGCATCAGCGGACACGTGGTCGACCAGGGCTGGATCGACGAGCTGGGCAACGGCCGCTTCCTGCGCACGCTGTACGAGAAGAGCTGCGCCTACCGGGATCTGCGGCTGTCCGGCTACAGCGGCACGCCGACCCGCGAGGATCTGGCCACGCTCCGGCTGCCGGACCTGATGCAGGCGTACGGGGAGGTGCTGTCGGGCCGCGGTCCGACGGGATTCGGGCCGCCGTAAGGCACCACCGGCGCGGCCGGCACACCCCTGGAACCCGGCGTCCGCATCCGGCCCGCATCCGGCCCGCACCCGGCGCCTTCACCGGGCGGCGCCGGACCCGGTGCCGGTGGTGGTGCGCCTCAGGCCCGGGTACCGGCGAACGCGCCACCGGCGCCGAAGGCCAGCGCGGCGAAGTGCTCACCGATACGGCGGTGGGCGGCGGCGTCCGGGTGGATCCCGTCCGGCAGCGGCAGTTCGGCGAAGTCGGCGTCGCCGTAGAGGTCCCGGCCGTCGAGGTGGTGCAGGTTCGGGTCGTCGGCGGCCCGCTGCTTCACGATGCGGGCGAGCTCGTCCCGGATGGCGGTGAGCGTCAGCTTCCCGGCGGCGCGTTCCGCGGGGTCACCCGCCGCGGCGAACCGGAGCCTGCCCTCGCCGAGTTCGCTGAGATCCATGGCGCTGGGGCCGGGGGTGTCCTCGTGAATCGGGCACAGCACGGGCGAGACGACCAGCAGCGGAGTGGTGGGATGCCCGTCGCGGATGGTGTCGAGGAAGCCGTGGACCGCGGGCGTGAAGGCGCGCAGCCGCATCAGATCGTGGTTGACCAGGTTGATGCCGATCTTGATGCTGATCAGGTCGGCGGGGGTGTCCCGCAGAGCTCGGGCGGTGAACGGGTCGAGGAGGGCGTTTCCGCCCAGGCCGAGGTTGATCAGCTCCACACCGCCGAGCGAGGCGGCCAGCGCGGGCCAGGTCGTGGTGGGGCTCGCGGCATCGGAACCGTGACTGATCGAACTGCCGTGGTGCAGCCAGACGCTGCGGCCGTGGTCCGGCACGGCTTCGACGGGGGCGTCGGTGCGCAGCGCGACCAGTTCGGTGATCTCGTTGTGGGGCAGCCAGATCTCGACGAGCTTCATCCCGTCGGGCAGCTCGGGGAAGCGGACGGTGCCGACCGGACCGGGCCGCTTCTCGGCTCCGGTCGCCATGTCCAGCAGCAGAACGTTGCCTCCGGTGGTGCCGGCCTGCCCGGCCGGGCTGCCGTCGACGAGCAGGTCGTACACACCGTCCGGGCGGTCCGGGGCACCCTGGTACGCCAGTTTGGTGCGGAGGGTGTCCAGCTCGACCGCGGTGGCCCGGGTGCGGAAGACCAGCCGGACGCCGGAGGGCTGGGACTCCGCGATGGCCAGCTGACCGTCACCGCACTGGGCGCGGGCCCGGGCGGGCAGCCGGTGCGGCAGCACCCCGTGCTCGGTCCGCTCCAGTTCGAGCGCACCCCGCAGGAGGTCCGCGGTGACGGGCGTGGTGGTCCAGTCCGTGGTCCCGGGGGACGCGGAGCGGTCGGCGGAGGCATACGGATCGTTCATGGTCCCAGGCTGTCAACCGGGTACCGGATCCGCACCCGCTTTTCGGCCCACCGCGCCGCGGCCGGGGGGCCGTTCGCCGACGGAAACTGTTCGCCGACAGCAGCCGTTCGCCGGCGGGCGGGCGGTGGCGCCGAGCGGCACCGCATTGCCGGGGGCGCGATGCCGGGGCCTCGATGCCGGGGGCGCGGTGCCGTTCCGCTCCCCGGCCCGGTGCACCGCGCTGACGGGCATCCGCGGCATCGTCGTCCCGCCCGGCCCACCGCACCGCGGACAGGACGCCAGGGAGCTCCGGTGCCCGGCCGGACGCCGGGCACCGGACGGCACGGTCAGCTCGCCATCGCCCCTTGCTCGCTGGGCCGCTGGTCGCCGGGCAGTTTCCCGCCCGACACCTGCTCCGGCCGCGGCGCCGTGCGCTGCCCGTCCACCGTCTCCGGCGTGTTCGCGCCCTGCGGGCGGGCCGGCGCCGGCCGGCTGCCGCGGTGCGCGGGGTCCCGGACCTCGCCGACGAGCATTTCCAGCACGTCCTCCAGGGCGACGAGCCCCAGTACCCGGCCGGTGGCGTCGGCCACCTGCGCGAGGTGGGTGGCCGCCCGGCGCATCACGGTCAGGGCGTCGTCCAGCGGGAGTTCGGCCCGGAGCGTGGTCATCGGCCGCCAGACGCGCTGCGGCACCGCCCGGTCGTTCTCCTCCAGCTCCAGAACGTCCTTCACATGCACATAGCCCATGAAGGCGCCGCCGGGGGCGACCACCGGGAAGCGCGAGTAGCCGGTGCGCACGGTCAGTTCCTCGACGCTCCGCGGGGTCGCCGACGGGTCCACGGTGACGAGCGCGGCACGGTCGAGCAGCACCTCGGTGACCGGGCGGCTGCCCAGCTCCAGGGCGTCGGAGAGCCGCTCCTGCTCCCCCGGGCCGAGCAGCCCCGCCTGCCGGGAGTCCTCCAGCAGGTGGCCGAGCTGCTCGCTGGTGAACACCGCCTCCACCTCGTCCTTGGGCTCGACCCGGAAGACCCGGAGGACGGCCCGGGCGCACGCGCCGAAGAACGCGGTGACCGGACGGCAGAGCCGGGCGAAGGCCACCAGGGCCGGGGCCAGCCACAGCGCGGTCTTCTCGGGGGCCGCCATGGCGAGGTTCTTCGGCACCATCTCGCCGATGACGAGATGGAGGAAGACCACCACGGCGAGCGCGATGGCGTAACCGAGCGGGTGGATCATCCCCTCGGGGAGGTGCACGGCGTGGAACACCGGCTCCAGCAGGTGCGCCACGGTCGGCTCGGCGACCGCGCCGAGCGTCAGCGAACAGACGGTGATGCCGAACTGGGCGGCCGCCATCATCTGGGGCAGGCTCTCCAGCCCCTCGATGACGGTACGGGCGCGGGCGGAGCCCTCCGCGGCGAGCGGGTCGATCTGGCTCCGCCGGACGGAGACCAGGGCGAACTCGGCACCCACGAAGAAGCCGTTGGCCAGCACGAGCAGCAGTGCGAAGAGAAGTTGCAGCAGACTCATCGCCGGTCCGCCTTCCCGCTGTCCTGCCGGACGATACGGACCCGCTCGGCGCGGTGGTGCTCGACCATCCGCACCCGCAGCCGCCAGCCGGGCAGCTCGGCGGTGTCGCCCGGGGCGGGAATCCGGCCCAGCAGATCGGCGACCAGGCCGGCCACCGTCTCGTACGGCCCCTCGGGCACCTCCAGGCCGATCCGGCGGAGGGTGTCGACCCGGCAGCTGCCGTCGGCGTCCCAGGTGGCGTCCTCGGACGGGACGGCGGCGAGTTCGGGGAGGCCGTCCCCGTCGTGCTCGTCGCGGACCTCGCCGACGAGCTCCTCGACGATGTCCTCCAGCGTGACGACGCCGGCGGTGCCGCCGTACTCGTCGACGACCACGGCTATCGGCTGCTCGCTGCGGAGCTGCTCCAGTAGCGGCTGCACCGGCAGGGTCTCCGGGACGAGCAGCGGGGCGACCGCGATGCGCCCGACGGGGGTGCGCAGCCGCTCGTGGGCGGGGACGGCGAGGGCGTTCTTGAGGTGGACCATGCCGACGACCTCGTCGAGGCGTTCCCGGTAGACGGGGAAGCGGGAGAGGCCGGTGGCCCGGGTGAGGTTGAGGACGTCCTCGGCGGTGGCCGAGGACTGCAGGGCGCTGACCCGCACCCGCGGGGTCATCACGTGCTGCGCGGTGAGCTCGCCGAGGGAGAGGGTGCGCACGAACAGATCGGCGGTGTCCTGCTCCAGGGCTCCGGCCTGCGCGGAGTGCCGGGCGAGGGAGACGAGTTCGTCGGGGGTGCGGGCGGAGGCCAGCTCCTCGGTCGGCTCGACGCCCAGCAGCCGGACCAGCCGGTTGGCGACGGTGTTGAGCAGCGCGATGACCGGCCGGAAGAAGCGGGAGAAGGCGTGCTGCGGGCCGGCCACGAACCGGGCCACCTGGAGCGGCCGGGAGACCGCCCAGTTCTTGGGCACCAGTTCGCCGACGACCATCTGGACCGCGGACACGGTCAGCATGCCGACGACCACGGCGACACCGGGAACGGCGCCCTCGGGGAGGCCGGTGGCGGCGAACGGACCGGCGAGGAGGTCCGCGAGGGCCGGTTCGGCCAGCATGCCGACCACCAGCGAGGTGATGGTGATGCCGAGCTGGGTGCCGGAGAGCTGGAAGGAGAGCTCGCGCAGGGCCGTCACCACGGTGCGGGCTCGGCGGTCGCCTTCGGCGGCGGCGCGCTCGGCCTCGGGCCGTTCCACGGTGACGAGTCCGAATTCGGCGGCGACGAAGAAACCGTTGGCCAGAATCAGGACAAATGCCGCAATGAGCAGCAGAAGAGGGAGGGTCATGCCGCCGCCTCCATCGGAGGGGCGGCGCAGGTACTACAGGACGATCCGTCCATCGCCGGGGGGTTTCACTCCTCGGTTAGCAGGTGGCCCCGCGGCCCGCATATTCGCGCGGCACGGTCGGTGCGGGGCGGGGCGCCCATCGCGCCGCCAGAAGACAGAGTAATCATTGGGAATTCGCCTGCGAAGGCGCCCGGGCGCGGGCCGGTCCGCTCAACGACCGCCCGCGCCGGGTTCAGGCCGCGTCCTGCCCGGTGCCGTACGCCTCGGTCAACGCCCGCAGCGTGCGGGCGTCGCCGATGGCCTGGGCCTTGGCGATGCCGGGCTGGATGCCCATCGCGGGCAGGCTGGTGCCGTCCGCCAGGTCCAGGTGGACCCAGGGGTCGCCGGGCCGGAGGTTGACCCGCAGCACCTCCGCCCACGCCAGACGGCGGGTGGTGGTGAGATTCACGACGGTCACCCCGTCGGGCGCGGCGACCACCTTGGGACGGCTGAGCAGCAGGAGCACCAGGAAGAAGAACAGCCCGGTGATCATGAAGACGGACCGCTCCCCCGCCGTCAGCGCGGGAAGGAGCAGGGCGACGACGACGAGCACCACGAAGAGTGCCGCGCCCACGGTGAGCAGGACCACCCGGGTGCGGGTGGGCCGGAACGTGACGGGCAGCACAGGGAGCTCGGGCAGGGGCGCGGGCGCGGACACAGGGGCGGTCTTTCTCGTGCGGCGGAGACGGCGGTGCGGGGGCGGAAGCCTCCGAGGCGGGCAGCCACCTCGGAGGCAAGCGGACATCTCAGAGGCAAGCGGACGTCTCGGAGGCGGGCGGACGTCTCAGAGGCGGCAGGCGTGGATGCCGGTGGTGAGAATCGCCCGGGCACCGAGCTCGTAGAGCTCGTCCATGACCCGCTGGGCGTCCTTGGACGGGACCATGGAGCGGACGGCCACCCAGCCCTCGTGGTGCAGCGGGGAGACGGTGGGCGATTCGAGCCCGGGGGTGAGGGCCACGGCCCGCTCCACGTGCTCGACGCGGATGTCGTAGTCCATCATCACGTAGCGGCGGGCGACCAGGACGCCCTGCATGCGGCGGAGGAACTGCTGGATCTTCGGGTCGTCGAGCGGGGCGCCGGTGCGCCGGATGACGACGGCCTCGGAGTGCAGGATCGGCTCGCCGATGATCTCCAGTCCGGCGTTGCGCAGCGTGGTGCCGGTCTCCACGACGTCCGCGATGATCTCGGCGACGCCGAGCTGGATGGCGGTCTCGACCGCACCGTCGAGGCGGACGACGGAGGCGTCGACGCCGTTCTCGGCGAGGTGCTGGGTGACCAGCCCGGAGAAGGAGGTGGCGACGGTCATGCCGCCGAAGTCGGAGACGTCCTTGGCCGTGCCCGGGCGGGTCGCGTAGCGGAAGGTGGAACCGGCGAAGCCGAGCTGGAGGATCTCCTCGGCGTCCGCGCCGGAGTCCAGCAGCAGGTCGCGGCCGGTGATGCCGATGTCGAGCCGGCCGGAGCCGACGTAGACGGCGATGTCCCGGGGGCGGAGGAAGAAGAACTCCACGCCGTTGTCGGCGTCCACCAGGACCAGCTCCCGGCGGTCCTTGCGCTGCTTGTAGCCGGCCTCATGGAGCATCGCCGACGCAGGCTCGGACAGTGAACCCTTGTTGGGGACGGCGATGCGCAGCATGGAGCGGTTTCCTTCACGTTCGGGGGTGGTGCCTGGTGGTGTCGCGGTGGGAAGCGGCACGAGGGGAAGGGCCGGACGCCCCTCCCCCCGTCGCTGCTCAGAGATGAGCGTATACGTCGTCGAGGGAGATGCCCCGGGCGACCATCATCACCTGAAGGTGGTAGAGGAGTTGGGAGATCTCCTCCGCGGTGCGGTCATCGCCCTCGTGCTCGGCGGCCATCCACACCTCGGCGGCCTCCTCGACCACTTTCTTGCCGATGGTGTGCACGCCCGCGGCCACGAGCTCCGCGGTACGGGAGGTGCTGGGGTCGCCGGTGGCGGCCTTGTGCTGGAGCTCGGCGAAGAGCTCCTCGAATGTCTTGTTCGCCATGGTGCCTTCAATTTACCGGGTCGGGTCCGGGCGCCGGGCAGCGCCCGCCGCCTGTGCGGTGCGGCGGTCAGCGCCAGGGCTCGGCGACGGTGCGCAGAGTGGTGGCGGTGGCGACGGCCGCGGTGACCGCTTCGTGCCCCTTGTCCTCGTTCGACCCCTGCAGACCGGCGCGGTCCAGGGCCTGGGCCTCGTCGTCGCAGGTCAGGACGCCGAAGCCGATGGGGACACCGGTGTCGACGGAGACCTGGGTGAGGCCCTGGGTGACGCCCTGGCACACGTAGTCGAAGTGCGGGGTGCCGCCGCGGATGACCACCCCGAGCGCGACGATCGCGTCGTAGCCGCGGTCCGCGAGGACCTTGGCGACCACCGGCAGCTCGAAGCTGCCGGGCACGCGCAGCAGGGTCGGCTCGTCGATGCCCAGCTCGTGCAGGGCGCGCAGCGCGCCGTCGACGAGGCCGTCCATCACCTTCTCGTGCCACTGCGCCGCGATCACGGCCACACGCAGGTCGCCGCAGTTCTTCACGGACAGTTCGGGGGCGCCCTTACCGCTCACGTCTCTCCTCGGTGCTGATGTCCGGTGCTGTACCGGAGTCGGTCCGGTGCCGTACCGGAGTCTTCTCGTGCGGGTGTTGCTTCTCGTGCGGGGTGCTGCGTTCTCGTGCGGGTGTTGCGATCTCGTGCGGGTACCGCGTCGTCGTGCGGGGTACCGCGGTGTGTCACTGGTTGCCGCAGGTGGGGGACGGGGGTCCGCCCAGCGGAGCGAGGGAGGCGCCCTCCTCCAGCCACGGCAGTTCGTGTCCCATCCGGTCCCGCTTGGTGCGCAGGTACCGGAGGTTGTGCTCGCCCGCCTGGACGGGCATCGGCTCACGGCCGGTGACCCGGAGGCCGTGCCGGACGAGGGCCGAGCTCTTCTCGGGGTTGTTGGTCATCAGCCGGACGCTGCGCACGCCCAGGTCGGCGAGGATCTGCGCGCCGGCGGCGTAGTCCCGGGCGTCGGCCGGGAGCCCGAGTTCGAGGTTGGCGTCGAGGGTGTCGCGGCCGCGCTCCTGGAGTTCGTAGGCACGGAGCTTGGACAGCAGTCCGATGCCGCGGCCCTCGTGCCCGCGGAGGTAGATCACCACACCGCGGCCCTCGTCGGTGATCCGGCCCAGCGAGGCGTGCAGCTGCGGGCCGCAGTCGCAGCGCAGCGAGTGGAAGACGTCCCCGGTGAGGCACTCGGAGTGCACCCGGACCAGGACGTCCTCCCCGTCGCCGAGGTCGCCCTGGACGAGGGCGATGTGCTCCACCCCGTCGACGGTGGAGCGGTAGCCCAGCGCCCGGAAGGTGCCGAAGGCGGTGGGGAGCCGGGTCTCCGCCTCGCGGCGGACGGTGGGCTCGGCCGAGCGGCGGTAGGCGATCAGGTCCTCGATGGAGATGATCGCCAGACCGTGCTTGCGGGCGAAGGGGACCAGTTCGGGCAGCCGCATCATGGTGCCGTCCTCGGCCGCTATCTCGACGATCGCGGCGGCCGGGCGCAGGCCGGCGAGCCGGGCGAGGTCGACGCCGGCCTCGGTGTGCCCGCTGCGGACGAGCACCCCGCCGGGCCGGGCGCGGAGCGGGAAGATGTGGCCGGGGCGGACGAAGTCGTCCGTGGTGGCCGCGCCGTCGGCGAGCAGCCGCAGGGTGGCGGCCCGGTCGGCGGCGGAGATGCCGGTGGAGATGCCGTGGGCGGCGGTGGCGTCGACGGAGACGGTGAACGCGGTGCCCATCGACTCGGTGTTGGTCTCGACCATCTGGGGCAGGTCGAGGCGGTCCAGGTCCGGCCCCTCCATGGGGGCGCAGATCAGCCCGCGGCACTCGCTCATCATGAAGGCGACGATCTCGGGGGTCGCCTTCTCCGCGGCGACGACGAGGTCGCCCTCGTTCTCGCGGTCCTCGTCGTCCACGACGACGACCGGGCGCCCGGCGGCGATGTCGGCGATCGCCCGCTCGACGGGGTCGAGGGCCAGGTCCTCGCCGTCGTACCAGCTCTGCAGTGCGGTCATGCCGCTGCTCCTTCCAGGGCGGTGGCGCGGCTCGCGCGCGAGCGCAGCCACCAGTCGCGCATGCCCCACAGGACGAGCACGAGATAGACGACGTAGACCAGGCCGGAGAAGGCCAGTCCGCTGCTGAAGGCGAGGGGGACGCCCACCAGGTCGACCAGGACCCAGGCGAACCAGAACTCGACCAGGCCGCGGGCCTGGGCGACCATCGCCGCGAGGGTGCCGACGAAGATGTACGCGTCGGGCCAGGGGTTCCAGGACAGTTCGGGCAGGGCGGTGAAGAGGCCGCCGACGGCGAGGGTGCCCGCCAGGGTCCCGCCGAGGAGGACCAGCCGCTCGCGCCCGGTGGCGAACCGTACGGCGACCTCTCCGCCGTGGTCGCGCCGGCCGCGCCGCCACTGCGTCCAGCCCCAGGCGGCGACGCCGATGACCAGCAGCTGCTTGCCGACGCCGCCGCTGAGCTGGGCGGACGCGTAGGCCGCGACGAGGATCACGCCGGAGAGCAGCTGGGCGGGCCAGGTCCAGATGGAGCGGCGCCAGCCGAGGGCGAGGGCGGCCAGGCCGATGGTGTTGCCGATCATGTCGGACCAGATGACCTTCTGGTCGAAGGCCACGAAGGCCTGGCCGTTGAGCCAGTCGACGGCGCTCACCGCGCGGCCTCCGCGGTGAGCGCCGCAGCCGCTCCGGCGGTGCCGGCGCCCGCGCCGAGCAGCCGCTCGACGTACTTGGCGAGGACGTCCACCTCGAGGTTGACCGGGTCGCCCGGCTGCTTGATGCCGAGGGTGGTGAGGGCGAGCGTGGTGGGGATCAGGCTGACGGTGAAGAAGTCGCCGCCCGCGTCGACGACGGTGAGGCTGATGCCGTCGACGGTGATGGAGCCCTTCTCCACGACGTACCGCGCGAGGCCGTCCGGGAGCGAGATCTTGACGATCTCCCAGTTCTCGGCGGGCGTCCGCTCCAGGACGGTGCCCGTCCCGTCCACATGTCCCTGGACGAGGTGGCCGCCGAGCCGTCCGCCGAGCGCCATGGGCCGTTCGAGGTTGACCCGGGAGCCGGTGGTGAGCGCGCCGAGGCTGGACCGGTTCAGGGTCTCCGCCATCACATCGGCGGTGAACTCGCCGTCGGCGGTGTCGACGACGGTGAGGCAGACGCCGTTGACGGCGATCGAGTCGCCGTGCTTGGCGTCCTCGGTGACGACGGGGCCGCGCAGTCGGAAGCGAGCGGAGTGGGCGGCGGCGCCCTCGGCACCGTCCGGTGCGTCGCCGAGCAGCTCGACGGCGGTGACCTCACCCAGTTCTTCGACGATTCCGGTGAACACGTCAGTTCTCCTCGGGAGCGATGGCGGTGGCGGTGGGAACGGCGGTGATGCGCAGGTCGGGGCCGAGCCGGGCGGTCTCGGTGATGTCGAGCCGCAACGCCTGGGCGATGGTGCCGATTCCGGCGTCGGCGAGGACCGCTGGCCCGGCGCCGAGCAGGGCCGGAGCGAGGTAGCCGACGACCTGGTCGACGGCGTGCGCGGCGGTGAAGGCCCCGGCGAGGGTCGGCCCGCCCTCCAGCAGGACCGAGCGCACATCGCGCTCGTGGAGGGCGGCGAGCAGGGCGGGGATGCTCAGGCCCCGGCCGGCGGCCCGGGGCAGCCGGAGCACGGGGGCGAGTCCGTCGAGGTGCCCGGCGTCGGCGTCGTCGGCCACGGCGATCAGCGTGGGCGCCGTGCCGTCGAGCACCCGGGCGCCCGGTTTGACGGCGGTGGCATTGCTGTCGACGACGACCCGCAGCGGCTGGGTGATCCCGGAGTCCAGCAGTGCGGCGTCCCGGAGGCGGGCGCCGAGCTGCGGATCGTCGGCGCGCGCGGTGCCGGATCCGACGATCACGGCGTCGGCGTGGGCCCGCAGCCGGTGGACGTCGGCGCGGGACTCGGGCGAGGAGATCCAGCGGCTGGTGCCGTCCGCGGCGGCGACCCGGCCGTCGAGGGTGGCGGCGTACTTCCAGAGCACGAACGGCCGGCCGCGGCGCACGGAGGTCAGCCAGGCGAGGTTGCCCGCCTCGGCCTCCTCGGCGAGCAGCCCGGCCTCGGTGTCGACCCCGGCGGCGGCCAGTGTGGCGGCGCCGCCGGTGGCGGCCGGGTTGGGGTCGGCGACGGCGTACACGACCCGGGCGATCCCGGCGTCGAGGAGTGCCTGGGCGCACGGTCCGGTGCGGCCGGTGTGGTTGCAGGGCTCCAGGGTGACCAGCGCGGTGCCGCCACGGGCCCGCTCCCCGGCCTCGCGCAGCGCTTCGACCTCCGCGTGCGGGCCGCCGGCCCGCCGGTGCCAGCCCTCGCCCACGGTGCGTCCGGCGGCGTCCAGCACGACGCATCCGACGACGGGGTTGGGGCTGGTGGAGCCGAGTCCGCGGGCAGCGAGTGCGATGGCACGGCGCATCGCCGCGACTTCATCGGGGGCTGCGGTGGCCACCGGGTCCTCCTGCCTCTTCGGGCACGGACTCCGGGGCTGTCGAGATGACAACAGCGGAACGCAACATCGGGAACGCCGAGGCCGGGATACACGGATCCGCCCCCACAGGAGAACGGCTCCGCCGAGCGGCGGCGCACCGGTGCTTCGCCCGCCGCGCACTGCCTCCCATCCGGACTTTAACCGTCGGTCCAGGAATTTCACCTGGTCAACCGGCCGCTGGATGCGGACGGGTCGCGGACTGTAACCGCCGGTTCGGACTTTCACCGACCCCGGAGTGCGCTGACGTCACTGGTACAGGGCCAGTGTGCCATGGTCCCGGGCCGGGGAGGAGACCGGATTCCTGTGCACTCGGTCACTCCGGCGGACGCTCCGTGGCCTCCGGACAGACCACGGGGACGCGTTGGACCAGGTTGTTGGCGAAGCCGCCACGGTTCCACGGCTGTTCGAGCGGCTGGCCGTGCCCCTCGGCGTCGGTGGCGCGGACGGTCAGCACATGGCGGCCGGGCGTCGCGGTCCAGGTGTGGTGCCAGCCGCGCCAGGCCCAGCGGTGGGCGGTGCCGGGCGCCAGCCGGGCGGGGACCCAGGTCCGGCCGTCGTCGGTGCTCACCTCGACGGCGGTGACCGGGGCGCGGCCGGACCAGGCCCGCCCTTCGAGCGGCACCACACCGGGCCGGACGACCCGGACCCGGGACATGAAGTCGGGGAACCCGGGCGGTACGAGGAGGGCCCGCGGGGCGATCCGGGTGACGGGTTCGCCGGGCTCGTCGGCCTCCTGACGGATCCGGTAGGCCTCGGTCTGCTGGTAGCCGGTGAAGGGCGTGTCCGCGACGAAGATGTCGCGCAGCCACTTCACGTGGGCCATGCCGTACCAGCCGGGGACGACCAGGCGCAGCGGGTGGCCGTGCTGCGGCGGCAGGGGCCCGCCGTTCATCGCGTACGCCACGAGCACCTCGGGGTCGTCGCCGGTGGCCAATTCCAGCGGCAGGCTGCGCCGGTAGTTCTGCTCGACGCCGCGTTCCACGCCGTGGTCGGCGCCGGTGAAGACCACGTCGACGGCGCCGGGCCGGATCCCGGCCTCGTCGAGCAGCAGCCGCAGCGGTACGCCGGTCCAGTCGGCGGTTCCGACGGCCCCGACCAGCCAGGGCTGGCTCACGGGGCGCGGTTCCAGCCGGGCGCGGCCGTTGCCGGCGCACTCCAGGGTGACCCGCTGGGTGACGGCCGGGTAGTCGTGCAGATCGGCCGGGTCGAAGCTGAGCGCGTGCCCGACATGGCCCTCCACGGACAGCGTCCAGGGGTCCGGCGGCACATGCGGAATGTCGTAGTGGACCAGGACGTAGTGCAGGCCGGGCGGGGTGACGTCGTAGCGGAGGGCTTCCAGCGGCATGGCGTGGTTGCGGGCGGCGAGAGCCAGTTCCTCCGGTGTGATGCCCTCGTCGGGAGCGGCCAGCCGGGCGGGGCCGCTGACGTCGTCGAGCCGCGCCTCCATGTCTTCGATTATCGGCCGCCGGGCGGGGTTCCCGCCCGGCGGCCGACCCGCGCGGTCCCACCTGGGGCGGAGGCGTAGCGGTTGGGCACCGTGCTGGCCCGGGCTGGTGCTGGGGGCCGGGGTGCTGCGGGCGGACGGGCGCGGCGCGGGGGCGCCGGCGGTCCGGGAGGCTCCTGCCGAACGGCGGTGACGCGGACGGGCCGCAGGGCCGCCGGACGCCGGACCGGTCCGCGGTCCCCCGGTCCCCCGGCGACGGGAGGCGGGGCACCCGGCACCGGATCAGGGCGGGGGCGGCTGCGTTCCGGGGGCGGACGTTCCCGGTGTGGACGGCGGCGTCCGCGAGCCGGGTGGCCCCTCGTCCGGACCTGAGCCGGTGTCGTCCGGCCCTGAGCCGGTTTCCTCCGGACCTGAGCCGGTTTCCTCCGGACCTGCCTTGTGGTCCTCCGCCGCGTCCGGACCGTCGCCCTGACCGGCCGGCCGCGGGGGCACGCTCCGGGCGCAGTCGGGGTTGCGGCATGGCCCCGGACCCCACACCGGCACGAAGGCACCCAGAACCTTCCGGCGTCCGCGGATCACCGTGTCGACGGGCTGCCCGCACGCGCCGCAGGCCGTCCCCGGTCGTGTTGCGCCCGGTCGTGTTGTGCCCGGCCGTGGCCTGACGTCCCTGGACATGTCTCCACAGTAGATCCGTACGCGCTCCCGCGGCCATCGCGGCCACGGCGCGACGGGCCGGTCGCCCCGCCGACTCGACCGGGCGCGCCCGCTGCCCGCCCCGTCCGCCCCCGCCGGATCGGCGTGGGCCGACGTGGCGGCGGGGCAGCGGGGCGGCGGGGCAGCGGGGCAGCGGGGCAGCGGGCTGAGGGGTCCTACACCCGCTCCGGTTCGTCGCCCGGCACCGTCGCGTCGAACAGGGCCTTCTCCTGCTTCATATGGGCCGGGGCGAAGTACCGCAGGGCGTGGTAGCCGGTGAGGACGATGAGGGTGCCGAGCGCGATGCCGCTCAGCGAGAACGAGTCGGTGAACTCCAGGGTGACGTTGCCGATGCCCACGATCACTCCGGCCGCGACGGGCACCAGGTTGAGCGGGTTGCCGAAGTCGACCCCGCTCTCGATCCAGATCTTGGCGCCGAGCAGGCCGATCATGCCGTAGAGGATGACGGTGATGCCGCCGAGCACGCCCCCGGGCACGGCCGCGATGACCGCGCCGAACTTCGGGCACAGCCCGAAGAGGATCGCGAACAGGGCGGCGGCCCAGTAGGCGGCCGTGGAGTAGACGCGGGAGGCGGCCATCACGCCGATGTTCTCGGCGTAGGTGGTGGTCGCGGGGCCGCCGACCGAGGTCGACAGC
Source organism: Streptomyces sp. NPDC002055 (assembly GCF_040296705.1). Lineage (NCBI taxonomy): Bacteria > Bacillati > Actinomycetota > Actinomycetes > Kitasatosporales > Streptomycetaceae > Streptomyces > Streptomyces sp. NPDC002055. Next base: position 16,956 of record NZ_JBEOXS010000070.1, on the reverse strand, counting down.
ACGGACGCGGCGCCGTCGGCGGCGATGGCGGTGCCCATCCGGTCGTCCAGCGAGTCGCCGGTCATCTCGGCGACCGCCTTCACATGGCCCGCGTTCTCGGCGATCAGGGCGATCACGACCGGCAGGGCGACGAGGACGGCCGACACCTCGAAGCTGGGCGCGTGCAGGGTGGGCAGCCCCACCCAGTCCGCCTCGGCGACGCCGCTGAGGTCGAGCCGCCAGTGGTCGGTGGCCTTGCCGCCGCCGATGGGCGAGTTGATCCGCCCGAAGATCCGGTCCAGCACCCAGGAGAGGACGTAGCCGAAGACCAGCCCCAGGAAGATGGCGATCCGGTTCCAGAAGCCGCGGAGCGCGACCAGGGCGAAGCCGGTGAACAGCAGGGTCGCCAGGGCCGTCCACTGGTCGGTGGGCCAGTAGGTGCCCGCGGCGACCGGGGCCAGGTTGAAGCCGATCAGCATCACGACCGCGCCGGTCACCGCGGGCGGCAGCACCGCGTGGATGACCCGGGCCCCCAGCGCCCGTATGGCCATGCCGCAGGCGAACAGCACGGCGCCGACGACGAGCAGCGCGCCGGTGAGGGTGGCGGCGGAGCCGCCCTCCTTCGCGATGATCGCGGCGACCCCGACGAAGGACAGGCTGCTGCCGAGGTAGCTGGGGATCTTTCCGCGGGTGACCAGCAGGAAGAAGATCGTGGCGACGCCGGAGACCAGGACGGCGAGGTTCGGGTCGAGGCCCATCAGCACGGGCGCCACGAAGGTCGCGCCGAACATCGCCACCACGTGCTGGGCACCGAGGCCGATGGTGCGCCCCCAGGACAGCCGCTCGTCGGGACGGACCACCGCGCCCGGGGCGGGAGTCCTCCCGTCACCGTGCAGCTTCCAACCCACTCCGAGGCGCATGTGCGAACTCCTGACGTGCCCCTGCGGGCGCTGTGTCGATCCGACCGAAAACGGAGCCACGGTAATTCAGCCGGCCGCGTTCTCCCGCATCGGGCCCGGCCACGGCACCGGCCACGACACCACCCGGGCCGCACCGGGGATCCGGAATCCGGGGCGGGAGAGGCTCCGGCAGCCGGCGGGGAGCCCCGGCGCCTGCTCCCGCCCGTGGCCGGACGGGACACCCTGCCCGGCCACGGGCGGGAGCGCACGATACCCCCGGTTACGCCGTTCCGGTCACACTGTTCCGTAAGGGCCGTTTCCGCCGGTACGTCCTGTCACCCTGTGCGCATGACGACAACGCGCTCCCCTTCCTCCCCGGCGCTGGGCGGGCAGCTCCTCCGGGCACCGGTCTCTCCGGCGCCGGCCGACGAGGTCTCCCCCGCGCTGAGCAAGGTCGCCGCGCGGATGCGGGTGCTGGACGCGGCGCTGCCGGAGCGGGACGGGGTCGCCGTCTTCAACCGGGTGTATCTGACGGTGACCGAGGAGATCGCCCGGCGCGGCTCCACGGGCTGGTTCCGGACCCCGTTCCTCGCCTCGGAGCTGGCGGCCCGCTTCGCCCGTCGCTATCTGGCGGCGGTGGACGCCGAGACGGCCGGGCTCCGGCCCCCGGCGTGCTGGCGGCCGCTCTTCCGGCACCGCCGTCATCCGGGGGTGCACCCGCTGCAGTTCGCCCTCGCCGGGATCAACGCCCATGTGGGGCACGATCTGGCACTGGCCGTGGTCGACACCTGCCACGCGCTGGACTGCGAACCGGCGGCGCTGGAAGCCGACTTCGAGCGGGTCGGCGATGTGCTCCAGGCCCTGGAGGAGCGGATCCGGGAGGACCTGATGCCCGGCCCCGACCTGCTGGACATCGCCGACCCGATGACCCATCTGGCCGGATCGTGGTCCCTGGAGCGGGCCCGCACCGGCGCCTGGGCGGCCGCGCGGGTGCTGTGGAGCCTGCGCCACCTGGAGGAGCTGGCCGGGGAGTTCACCGAGCGGATCGACGAAGGGGTGGGCCTGGTCGGGCGCTTCCTGCTGACGCCGCTGCGCTGACCCGCCCGGTCCGGCTGCCCGAGCCCCGTGCGCGCTCGGCCCCGGGGCATGGATACGAGGCATGGATACGGGCCGCCGCCGCGCCGCTTCACGCGGCGGCGGCCCGGGGTCACGGCCGCCGGTGCCGGTCAGTCCTCCGGCAGCTCGACGGGCGCGATCTCGTCGTACACGTCGCCGGGGCCGGGGTTGGTGGCGTCGGTCTCCCCGCCGAAGTGGTGCATCACGCCCCAGACCGCGTTGAGGGCCGTCTGCACCGCGCCCTCGACCCAGCCCGCCGTCCAGGAGATGTCGTCGCCGGCCAGGAAGATGCCCCGCTTGTCCTCGGGCAGCCGGTCCTGCATGAAGTGGGTGAACAGCCGCCGCTGGTAGCGGTAGTGGCCGGGCAGGTTGGCCTTGAACGCGCCCATGAAGTAGGGCTCGTTCTCCCAGGACACCGTCACCGGGTTGCCGATGATGTGCTTGCGGATGTCGACCTTCGGATAGATCTCCGAGAGCGACTTGAGCATGACCTCCATCCGCTCGTTGGCGTTCAGCGGCAGCCACTTGAGGCTGTCGTCGCACCAGGTGTAGGAGAGGCAGATGACGGCGGGCTCGTCCGGCCCGTTGTCCAGCAGGTAGGTGCCGCGGGTCATGCGGTCGGTGAGCGTCATGCTCATCACGTCGCGGCCGGTGTCCTCGTCCTTGTCCAGCCAGAACGGCCGGTCCACCGGGACGAACAGCTTGGAGGACTCCATGTAGTGGGTGCGCTCCACCGCCGTCCAGTGGTCGATGGGGAAGAGCGAGTCATCGCAGTCGATCTTGCTCAGCAGCATCCAGCTCTGCGCGGTGAAGATCGCCGCGCGGTAGGTGCGGATGTCGCCGGTGGCGTCGGTGACGGTGATCCGGTTGCCCGACGTGCGGTGCAGCCGGGTCACGGCCGGGCGCGGGTCCCCGCCGTGCAGCGACTGCAGCGAGGTGCCGTACGGCCAGTGGACGATCTTCTCCGGCTCGCGCTCCCACAGCCGCAGCGGGAGCTGCTGGCTGCCGCCGACGATGCCGCGGTGGTCGTCGTCGGCTCCGGTGTAGACGACGCGCAGGATCTCCAGGATGGAGTTGGGGAAGTCGGTGTCCCAGCCGCCGGTGCCGAAGCCGACCTGGCCGAAGATCTCCCGGTGCCGGAAGGACTTGAAGGACTCCGACTCGCAGAGGAAGCCGTAGAAGGTCTGGTTGTCCAGTTTCTCCACCAGCCGGGCCCAGATCTCCCGGATCCGCGGGACGTCGCGCTCGCGCAGCGCCCGCTGCATGTCCGAGAAGTCGGCGCCCTCGTCGAGGCAGGCGTTCCAGGCGTTCATCACCTGGGTGTACACCTCGGGCAGCTCCTCGACCGAGGTGGCGTAGTGGGACTCGCCCTTGAGGTCGACGACGGTCGACGGGGTGTCCGGGGCCAGCGGGTTCGGGAACGGCTTGGTCTCCAGGCCCACCAGGTCGATGTAGTGCTGGAAGGCGGTGGAGGACGGCGGGAAGCGCATGGCGCCCATCTCGGCCGTCAGCGTCTCGTCGCAGCCCTCGAAGCCGACCGTGCGCAGCCGACCGCCGATCCGGTCCGCCTCGTAGACGACCGGCTTGAGGCCCATCTTCATCAGCTCGTAGGCCGCGATGACGCCGGACAGGCCGCCGCCGATGACCGCGACCTCCGCGCCGTGCTCGGTCGCCGGTATGGAGCCGAGACCGGCCGGGTGGGCCAGGAAGTCGTCGTAGGCGTACGGGAAGTCCGGGCCGAACATGGTGATGGGGGGCTCGGCCTGGGCTTCGGCGTGCTGCTCGTCGTGGACGGCGGTGGGCACCGTGGACGTCATCGGCGGGACTCTCCTACTGCGGGGGGGGGGGGACGTGCTGGCGGGGGTGGGGGCGGACCGGGTCAGCCGAGCGAGCCGTACAGCTCGGGGCGGCGGTCGCCGAGGTAGGTGTTCTCCGCGCGGGAGGCCTTGAGGAGTTCGGGGTCGACGTCGGCGACGACGAGGTCACCGGAGGCGCCGGCCCGGGCGCGGACCGTCCCGTCGGGCGCGGCGAGGCAGCTCAGCCCGGCGAAGTCGAAGTCGCCCTCGGGGCCGCAGCGGTTGGCGTACCCGATGTAGAGCTGGCTCTCCCAGGCACGGGTCGGCAGCACCGTCTGCGCCACGATCTCGTACGGGCGCATCAGCGCGGTGGGGACGAGCAGCAGCTCGGTGCCGGCCAGGGCGTGCGCCCGGACGTTCTCCGGGAACTCGACGTCGTAGCAGATCAGCAGGCCGACGCGGACGCCGTCGAGGTCCGCCTGGACGACCGCCCGGTCGCCGGGGACGAAGGATCCGGTCTCGAAGTCGCCGAAGAGGTGGGTCTTGCGGTAGTTCGCGAGACGGGTGCCGTCGGCGCCGATCAGCTGGGCGGCGTTGTGCAGGGCGGAGCCGCTGCGCTCCGGGTAGCCGTAGGCGATGGCCACCCCGTGCTCGGCGGCGATCTCCGCGACCCGCCCGGCGGAGGGGCCGTCGGCCTCCTCGGCGAGGTCCGGCAGGGCGTCGCCGACGGCGTACCCGGTGAGGTACAGCTCGGAGGTGACCAGCAGCCGGGCACCGGCCCCGGCCGCCCGCCGGGCGGCGTCGGAGAGAGCGGCCAGGCTGTCCTCGCGGGTGTGCGGGACGCCGCCGGGGCCTTGGAACAGCGCGATGCGCAGCGGCGCCATGGAACCTCTTCGCTGGGACGTGCGGGTCTGTCGGGGTGACGCATCGACGGTACGGTCCGCGTTCACAGCCGGACAAGGCACGTCCATTGCCACTGCCGCACGATCCATTGCGCGAGGGGGCGGCTTCGCGGTGAATCGTTGTGCTACAGCTCGCGCAGCCGTGCGACGACCTCGCGGAGCAGCCCGGCGTCGGGCCGGTCGGCGGGGGTGGTGGCCGCGCCGATCCGGACCAGCCCGGCGTCGACCAGGTCTCCCAGCAGGACCCGGACGACGGTGAGGGGCAGGTCGGCGTCGGCGGCGAGCTCGGCGAGCGGGCGGGAACCGCGCCGGATCAGCTCCAGCAGGGAGGTCCGGGCATGGTCGAGCGCCTGCTCCGGCTCGGCCTCCTCCACGGCCGTGATCGGTGCCATCAGATCGATGGGGTGGTCGGTGTCGGGACGGGTCCGGCCATGGGTCACGGTGTAGGGGCGCACCATGGGCCCGGTCTCGTCCTCGTACCAGTGCGCCGCCCCGTCGTCGGATTCCGTCATCTGCCGGCGGCCTCGGACGCCGAGCGCGCGGGCGCGACCATGTGGCGGCCGGCCCGCTTGACGAGCAGCGACATCTCGTAGCCGAGCTGCCCCACGTCGGTCTGCACATCGGCGAGCACCGCCAGGCAGCTGCTGTCACCGGCCTGGGTGACGAAGAGGTAGGCGTCCTCCAGCATGACCATGGTCTGCCGCACCGATCCGGCCCCGAACCGTTCGCTCACGCCCTTGGCGAGGCTGTGGAAGCCGGAGCAGACCGCGGCGAGATGCTCGATGTCCTGGGTGGGCATGCCCTCGGAGGAGCTGGTGGCGAGCCCGTCCGAGGAGAGCAGCACGGCCTGGCGCACATGGTCGGTGCGGGCCACCAGATCGTCGAGCAGCCAGTCGAATTCACCTGCCGTGGCAGGGGTGTTCGGCTTCTCGCCTGTCATTGTTCGCTCCCGTGGTCGGTGTCCGGCTGCTGCGGTTCACTGTCGCGTCCCCGCCTGAGTCCGCGCTGGAAGGCGCCGAAGATCGCGCCCATTTCCTCCGGTGAAACCTCTCCGCCGCTGTCCTCTCCGCCCCGGCCCTCCGTCGTGCTCTCCCCCCGGGATCCCTCCGGCTGCGCCCGGGTGTCGGTGCGCAGCTGGGGCGCCAGGCTGGCCTGGCGGATCCGGGTGGGCAGTTTGCCGGAGCCCGCGCTCCCGGTCCGCTCGGTCGTCGTCCGGGCTGCGTCCGTGGACGCCTCCGCGGCGGGTGCCTCGCGTTGCGGGAGGGGCTCCGGCCTCTTCATACGCCGGGGAAGCCCGTGGTGTTCAACGGCCCGAGCCGGCCCGTCCGTTCCGGACGGCGCGGCGGGCGCGGGCGCGTCCGGCGCGGGCCCGGCGGATGCCGGTTCGGCGGGGGCGGGCCCGGCGGATGCCGGTTCGGCGGGGGCGGGCGCGTCCGGTGCAGGCCCAGCGGCTGCGGGCTCGGCGGGTGCGGGCTCGGCGGCTGCGCCGGGTCCTGCGGGCCCGGTGGGCTCGGCGGACGTGGTGCCGCGCCCCGCGGGCCCGGCGCCCGGTGCGGCGGCCCGGACGTCCCCGCCCGCCGGCTCCGGCACGGCGGCAGGGCCGCCCGGCGCGCGGTCGCCCTCCAGGGCGTTCCCCGCCACGGCCCGGGCATCCTTCGCGGGCGTGTCCTTCCGGCCGCCCCGCGGCGCGCCCCGCCCCTCCGCGGGCAGCTCGGCGAGGATCGTGTGCGGCAGCAGCACCACGGCCGTGGTGCCGCCGTACGGGGACCGGCAGAGGGTCACCCCGATCCCGTGCCGGCCCGCGAGCCGGCCGACCACGTACAGCCCCAGCCGCTCGGTCTGGGCCGGGTCGAAGTCACCGGCCCGCGCCAGGGTGCGGTTGGCCTCCTCCAGCTCGGCGATGTCCATGCCGAGCCCACGGTCGTCGATCTCCAGCACGAAGCCGTGCCGGGCGTCCCCGAGCCGCATCGTCACCTGGGTGTGGGGCGGCGAGAAGACCGTGGCGTTCTCGATGAGTTCCGCGATCAGGTGCACGACGTCGGCCACGGCCTCGGCGACGACGCCCACCGCCGGCATGGGCGGCACGACCACCCGCGCGTAGTCCTCGATCTCGCCGGCCGCCGCGCCGACCACCTCGACCACCGGGACCGGGTTGCGCCACCGGCGGCCGGGGGCCGCGCCGGAGAGGATGATCAGGCCTTCGGCGTGCCGTCGCATCCGGGTCGTCAGATGGTCGATACGGAAGAGCTCCTGGAGCACATCCGGGTCGTTGGTCCGGCGCTCCAGGGTATCGACGAGCTTCAACTGCCGGTGCACCAGCGCCTGGTTGCGCCGGGCGATGTTCAGCAGCACGGCGAAGACGCCCTTGCGCAGGCTCGCCTGCTTGACCGCCGCTTCCACGGCGGCCCGGCGCGCGGTGTTCAGCGCGCTGCCGAGCTGGCCGAGCTCGTCCTTCCCGGCCGTCTCGTCGCCGTAGGACAGCGGCGGGGCCGCGGCCGCGGCGTCGACCTCCTCACCGGCGCTCAACCGGGCCATCACATCGGGAAGCTGACGGGTCGCCAGCACATCGGCCGCGTCCCGCAGGTCCTCGAGGCGGCGGGCGATCCGGCGGCCGGTGCGGACCGACAGCCAGAGGGACAGGCCCACCGCGGCCATCCCGACACCGCCCGCGACACCGGCCCGGAGCAGTTCCTCGACGGCGAAGCCCCGGCCGCGGGCGGCGGAGTTCCGGGCGGCGTCGCTGCACAGCCGCATGTAGCGGTCGACCGCGCGGTCCGTGGTGGTGCGCCACGAGTTGACGGCGACGGCCCTTCCGGCGCGCTCCCGGCCCACCGTCAGCAGGGTGTCCTCGGCGGCGGTGAGGGACCGGTAGGAACGGCTGCGCTCGAACGTGTCGAACATCGTGCGGGAGTCCTCCGGCAGGGCGGGGACATAGGTCCGCTGGAACACCCGCCGGTCCTCGATGGTGGCGGTGAGCTCGTGGTACTGCCGGGCGTCGAACCGTCCAGCGGCCCTCGCCCCCGCCACGAGGGCGTCCTCCCGGGACACGAACTCCCGCACCCGGACGAGCTCGACGACGACCTGCGCCTCGCGGGCGAGGTGTCCGGCCTGGAGCGCGGTCAGTGAGGACTGGACGGCGAAGGTCGGTTCGACCATCTCGGTGTAGCCGTCGACGGCGTGGTCCCAGCTCACCTTGCGGTCGATCACCCGCTCACGGAGCGCGGGCAGCCCGTCCACGGCGTCCACCATCGCGCCCAGGGAGGAGCTCTGGCGCTCGGTGAGCCCCTCCACCCGCTCCGGGTGCCCCAGGGCGGACCGCATGGCGCGCACGGCCTCGTCGGTGCGGCGCTGCTGCTTCGTCAGATCGGCCACCCGCATGGTGCCGTTCCGCGCGCCCAGGTACTCGGCGGACAGCCGCCGTTCGATCTGGATCTGGCCGACCGCGGTGTCCACCGGGGTGCCGAACTGCTCGTACACCCCCTGCAGACGGATCAGCGCCCGCAGGTCCCCGGTCATCGTCACCATGGCGAACGTCCACAGACCGAGCAGCGCGGCCGTGGGGATCAGGGTCAGGGTCACGATCCGCGTGCGGATGGTGGGTTGGCCAGAACGCCGGCGCATGATCTCCCCGGGGGGCTGGTACGGGTGCGGGAGGCAGGGGTACCGGGCCTCGGCTATCGCTGGGTCACCGTACCCGGACCCGCACCGTATCCGGCCGGGGAGCAGGGAATAAGCGCTGGTGGCGGGCAAAATGACGAACGTCACTCCGGCCCCGGCGACACCATGGGCCACTCCGTCACCTCTGCAGGCATTCGCCCCATTCGACGCAGGCTCGATCCGGCGGCCGGATCCGACGCGGGTGCCGGGCCGCCGGACCGAGCGCCGGAGCGGTGTCCTGCCGGACGGGCGGAGCGATCCGGCGGTGCGGGAAGGCCCTAAGGTCAGGGACCGGCAGCGCGCCGGAACAGGCCGGGGCCGGAGCCCGGACGACGGATCAGGATCGCGCCGCCCGGTGCACCGGCAGGCCCGCCTTCCCCGCCGCGTCGAAGCCGTCGTCGACGGCGACCACGTCCCGCCCGGCCGCGTCCAGCAGGGAGGCGGCGATCGCCGCGCGCAGGCCGCTCGCGCAGTGCACCCACACGGTGCCCGGTGGCACCTCGCCCAGGCGGCCGTGGAGTTCGTGGACGGGGATGTGCACCGCGCCGTCGATCCGTTCCTCGGCCCGCTCCGACGCCCGGCGCACATCGAGGACCACCACGTCCTCCGCCCCGCGTGCCCGGAGCGCGGCCAGATCCGCGAAGCCGGCGCGGGGGAAGGACCGGGGTGCCTCGCCGTCGGGCAGCCAGTCGGCGGGTGTGCCGGTGGCGGCCGCCGCGGGTCGGTCGATGCCGACGCGGACCAGTTCGCGCTGGGCGTCGGCGATCTGCTCCGCTGTCCCGGCGAGCAGGGTGACCGGCTTCCCCCAGGGGATCAGCCAGGCCAGATAGGTGGCGAGCTGCCCGTCGCCCTCGAAGTTCAGTGTCCCGGCGACGTGACCGTCGGCGAACGCCACCCGGTTGCGCAGATCGACCACCCACTCCCCGGCGGCCAGCCGTTCAGCGATCAGGGCGGCGTCGGCGGGCCGCGGCGGTGTCAGATCGACCGGCGAAGGCCCTTCCGCGTTGGCCGGGCCCATGTGGGCGTAGTAGGCGGGCACATCGTCCAGGCCGGCCAGCAGGGTGGTGACGAAGGTGTCCACGTCCTCCAGCAGCGCGGCGTTCCGCCGGCGCTCGGCACCGATGGTGGTCTCGTCGCCGGTCACCGGCGAGGAGGAGCAGAAGCTGCCGAAGCCGTGGGTCGGCAGTACGGGCACCTCGTCGGCCAGTTCGTCGGCGAGCCGGTGCGCGGAGGCGTGCTGCGCGCGGGCCAGCGGCTCGGTCAGCCGGGGGTCGACCAGGTCGGTGCGGCCCACGGCGCCGATGAGCAGGGAGCCGCCGGTGAACGCGGCCACCGCCCGGCCGTCCTCGGCGAGGACGTACGCGGTGTGGTGCGGTGTGTGGCCGGGCGTCGCCAGCGCCCGCAGCTCCAGGCCCGCGTCGACGGCGACGGTGTCCCCGTCGGCGACCGGCTCCCGGGCGTACGCCACCGCGGCCCCTGCGGGCACCAGATAGTGGGCGCCGGTCGTGCGGGCGAGCTCCAGCCCGCCGGTGATGTAATCGTTGTGCACATGGGTCTCGACGACCAGGGTGATCCGCACGCCGCGGCGCGCGGCGGCGGCGATCACCCGGTCGATGTCACGCGGTGGATCGAGGGCCACGGCGGTCCGGCGCCCGCCCGCCAGGTAGCTGTGGTTGCCCAGCCCCTCGGTCCTCAGCGTGTCGACGAAGTACACGGACGCGGCCCCTTCCCGGCGGATTCCCGTGGCGGATCACCACACCCGCCCGGGTATCCCGTGGAACGGCGGCGTACTCGGGGAGGGAAGGATTCCGGTGACGGAGAGGGCCGGCGCGGCCGGTCAGGCGGGCGAGCCCGAGCTGTAGCGGCGCAGCAGCGGGGAGAGGACGAGCACCGACTTGGTCCGCTCCACGTACGGCTCCCCGGCGATGCGTTCCAGCACCCGCTCGAAGTGACGCATGTCGGAGGCGAAGACCTGGACGATGGCGTCCGCGTCACCGGTCACGGTCGACGCGGACGCCACCTCCGGGTAGCGCGACAGGCCGCGGTGGATCGACTCGGGCGAGGTGTTCCGACGGCAGTAGATCTCGATGAAGCCCTCGGTCTCCCAGCCGAGCGCGGCGGGGTCGACGCGCACCGTGAAACCGGTGATGGCTCCCTGCTCCCGCAGCCGGTCCACGCGCCGTTTGACGGCGGGCGCGGACAGGCCGACCTCCGCGCCGATGTCGGCGTAGCTGCGGCGGGCGTCCTCGGCGAGGGCGTGGACGATGCGTTCGTCGAGTTCGTTCAGTCGCACTGCGGGTGGATCACTTCTCTGCTGTGGCCAATCGGGAACGGCGCATGCCGTATCCGAAGTAGAACACAAGCCCGGCAGCCATCCACGCTCCGAAGACCGCCCAGGTCACGGAGTCGAGGCTGAACATGTTGTACACGCAGAAGCCGAAGCCGATCAGCGGCAGCAGCGGGGACAGCGGCACCCGGAACGTGCGGTCCATCTCCGGCCGGGTGCGGCGCAGCACGATCACCGCGATGTTCACCAGGGCGAAGGCGAAGAGGGTGCCGATGCTGGTGGCGTCGGCCAGCTGGCCGAGCGGGATGGCGGCGGCGAGCACGCCGCAGAAGAGCGAGACGATCACGGTGTTCGCGCGGGGGTTGCCGCTCCGCGGGTTGACCTTGGAGAACACCTTCGGCACCAGACCGTCCCGGGACATCGCGAACAGGATGCGGGTCTGGCCGTAGAGCACGGTCAGGACGACGCTGGCGATGGCGATGACGGCGCCCGCGGCGAGCAGGACACCCCAGAAGCTCTGACCGGTGACCTCGTTCATGATCCCGGCGAGGGCGGCTTCGGAGCCCTCGAACTTCTTCCACGGACGGGCGCCGACGGCGACCGCGGCGACCAGGACGTACAGCGCGGTGACGATGATCAGCGACAGCATGATCGCGCGCGGCAGGTCGCGCTTGGGGTCCTTGGCCTCCTCACCGGCGGTGGAGGCGGCGTCGAAGCCGATGTAGGAGAAGAAGAGCGTGGCGCCGGCCGCGCTGACACCCGCCATGCCGAGCGGCATGAAGGGGGTGTAGTTGCCGGCGCGGATGCCGGCGAAGGCCACGGCGCAGAAGAGCACCAGCGCGGCGATCTTCACCGCGACCATGATCGCGTTGGCGCGGGCGGACTCACGGGCACCGCCGAGCAGGAACGCCATGGAGAGCAGCACCACGAGCAGCGCAGGCAGGTTGAATATGCCGCCGTCGCCGGGCGGGGCGGCGAGCGCGTCGGGGATGGTGAAGCCGAGCGTCCCGTCCAGCAGTTCGTTGAGGTACTCGCCCCAGCCGACGGCCACGGCCGCGACGGAGACGCCGTACTCGAGGATCAGGCACCAGCCGCAGACCCAGGCGACGAGCTCGCCGAGGGTGGCGTAGGCGTAGGAGTACGAGGAGCCGGAGACCGGGATCGTGCCCGCCAGCTCGGCGTAGGAGAGCGCCGAGAACAGCGCGGTGAGGCCCGCGATGATGAAGGAGAGGGTGACGGCGGGGCCGGCCTTCGGCACGGCCTCGCCGAGAACCACGAAGATGCCGGTGCCCAGGGTGGCACCGATGCTGATCATCGTCAGCTGCCACATGCCGAGCGAGCGCCGCAGCGAGCCGCCCTCGCCCTGGCCGCCCTCGGCCACCAGACGTTCTACGGGCTTGCGTCGCACGAGGCGGGCACCGAAGCCTGCGGGCGCCGGCCGCGACGGGTCGCGGTCCGCGGCGGTTGGGGCTGAACCGTGGTCCAACACTTGGGGTGGCTCCTTCATCGCTGCCGGTCAGGCGGCGGCGACCCAGCGGCGGGTCCGTGCGGGCACGGCAGAGGAGCCCGCAGCTGAGAGGAGACCGCCGAGCAGACGGTCCCCGCCACTCCACGTACAGCGCACGACCCTATGAGGCGGGCGCTCCGCCCCGTAATGCACGAACCTTGCGCATTCATGCACCATCGTTGCGCCCAGGTCGCGCGCACGGCGAATCGTTGCAGGTCATCGCATGAATCAGCAAATTCGACCGCTCCGCGTCCGGTCCGTCACACAGTGCCGCGAGACCTCCGGAGTGCACGATTCCGCCCGGGTTTCGACCCCCTTCGGGAAGCCCGTTCGGAGCTTCCGCTTCCGGCGCACGGGCGGTCGGCCGACCACCTGCGGTCGGCTGTGGCAGCCGGGCAGCCGGGCTGCCACAGCGGACCGCGGACCGCGGGCCGAGCCGCCACGGCCGGACCGGTCCCGGCACCTGCCGACCGGGGTGGAACCGGTCCCGCCGGAGCCGGCACCCGCGGCGCTGCGCCTCCGCCCCCGCCCCCGCCCCCGCGTCAGCGTCCGAGCCCCCGGCGGATCGCGGCTTCCACCGGCGAGTGGCCCCGTCGGCCCGTTCGATGCTCGGGTCCTCCCCCGGCCGGGGAACCAGCGGCGGCTGCGCCATGAAGCGCGGCTCGGTGCCCCGGTGCGCCTGGGCGGCGTGCACGACGCCCCCTCCACCCGCAGAAAACCCTGCTCCACGAACGCGGACACAGCGGCATCGTCGATGGTCGATTCATCATCCATCGACTCAGCGTCCCACCGGGGAGCGGCGCGAGCCATCGAATTCCCGGGGCCGCCGCCATCCGGGAGGAAGCCGGAAATCCCGCATTCCGGGGGGCAGTTCACCGCGGCGCCGGAACCGGAGGCCGAGCGCCACAGGTGCCCGGAGGCCGTTCCGGGGTAGAGGTGACATTCCGAACCATGAACGGCGGTGACCGATGCACGACGGCTGGCTCGACCCGGAACCCTTCCTCCGGGGTGCTCCCTGGCGGTACGAGGGGCGGGTGGTGCGCGCCGACCCCGAGGACCGGCTGCGGCTGCCGCTGGACACCTGGGAGCGGGCGCAGATCCCGGCGGGCGTCCGGCTGGAGTTCACGGCGGACGGGGCGACCGCGCTGGAGGTGCGGTACACGGCGGGGGAACCGGGCCCGGCCGAGGAGCTGCGCGACCCGGCTCCGGCCTTCGAACTCCGGCGGTCCGGCGAAGCACTCGTCCGGATCCCCGCGCGCCCCTGCGCGGACGCCACCGTGCGCGTACCGCTGCCCGGCGGCACGGGCCCCTTCACCCTCCACCTGCCCGAGTCCCTCTCCCCCCGGCTGCTCGGCGTCCGTCCGGCTGCCGGACCGTCCACGGGCCCGGGCACCGGAACGGTCGCCCCCGCGCCGCCGCGGCCCCGCTGGGCGGTGTACGGCGACTCGATCACCGAGGGCTGGTTCGCGAGCCGCCCCTCCCTGGCCTGGACCGCGGTGGCCGCCCGCGCCCTGGAGCTGGACCACACCAACCTCGGCTACGCGGGCGCGGGCCGCGGCGAGTTGGCCTGCGCCGAACAACTGGCGGCGCTGCCCGCCGATGTGCTGACCCTGGCCTTCGGCACCAACTGCTGGTCCGCCGTCCCGCACTCGTCGGACCTGCTGCGTGAGACGACCCGGCTCTTCCTGGCACTGGTACGCGAGCACCGGCCGGACACCCCGCTACTCGTGGTGTCCCCGGTGCTCCGCCCCGAGGCCGAGGACCGGCCGAACGACGCCGGAGCCACGCTGTCCGAACTCCGCGGCTCCCTGGAGTCGGCGGTGAACGAACGCATCGCGGCCGGCGACAAGCACCTGGCACTCCTGCCGGGCGCCCCGCTGCTGGGACCGGAGGACCTGGTGGACGGGGTACATCCGAACGACGCCGGGCATGCGCGACTCGCCGCGGCCGTCGTCAGCGCCCTGCGGGACGCGGGCTTCGCACCGCCGGCGTGACGTGACGCCCCGTCCGCCGCGGAACGGACGCGACACGGGACGGACGGGCCGCGGAACGGACGGGGCGGAGGCGTACACGGCAGAGGCATAAGCGGCGGGGGCGGCCGCTCCGAACGGCGGTCGGCGGCCGGTCGCGGACCGGCCGCCGGCGCCCGGAAATCGGCGGACCACAGAATGCGGCACCCTCGGAATCCCGGAATCCGCGGGCGAAAGGCCCGGCGGCGACCGGACACCGCGGAACAGTGCACCGCACCCACCACCACAAAAGCCCCGGACCGCATTTGACGGCCGGGGCTTTTCTCTGCGATATTAAGGGATTCCATGCATCTGAATTGGAAGACATGGAGAAGCTTTGATGAACTCATCATATCCGGGCGGGAGCTGAATTGTCAAACGCGGAATTGCAGGACGAGCAGGAATTCCTGAATCTGCTTCATGAACGCCTCGCCGAGCTGCGCGACGGGGCCGAGTCGGCGGTGCGGGAAGCGCTGGCCCCGACCGGCAGCACGTTCCAGGCGCGGATCGAGCGCGATGTGCTGGTGGCCGAGCAGTCCGGGCTGCTGGCCGCCTTCGACTCCGGCGAGCACGGGCTCTGCTTCGGACGGCTCGCCTTCCGTGACGGCCGGGACCACCACATCGGCCGGATCGGCATCCGGCGCGACGACGCGGACCGCACCCCGCTCGTCCTCGACTGGCGGGCCGACGTGGCGCGCCCGTTCTACCTCGCGACCGGGCACACCCCGATGGGGCTGCGCCGCCGCCGTCACATCACCACCGAGGGACGGCACGTCACCGGTCTGCACGACGAGATCCTGGACCTCGCCGACCCCGAGCGCACCGGGCACGAGGGCGACGACGACGCCGTGCTGTTCGCGGCGCTGGGCGCGGCGCGCACCGGCCGGATGCAGGACATCGTGCAGACCATCCAGGCCGAGCAGGACCGGATCATCCGGGCCCCGCACCACGGTGCCCTCGTCGTCGAGGGCGGCCCCGGCACCGGGAAGACCGCGGTCGCGCTGCACCGGGCCGCGTTCCTGCTGTACGCGCACCGGGAGCTGCTGGCCCGGCGGGCCGTGCTGGTCGTCGGCCCCAACCCGACCTTCCTGGGCTACATCGCGGCCGTGCTGCCCTCGCTCGGCGAGACGGGCGTCCTGATGGCCACGCCGGGTGAGCTGTTCCCCGGGGTGACCGCGACCGGTACCGACTCCCCCGAGGCCGCCGCGGTGAAGGGCGGCACCGCCATGGCCGACGCGCTGGCGCGCTTCGTGGCGGACCGGCAGCTGCTCCCCGACGCGGAGATCGTGATCGGGCACGACGACGGCGAACTCCGGCTCGACGCCGAGCTGGTGTCCCGGGCGCGGGAGGCGGCGCGCGCGACCCGGCTGCCGCACAATCTCGCCCGCCCGCACTTCGCGTTCCGCGTCATCGACGCACTGACGGCGCAGCTGACCGAGCGGATCGGCGCCGACCCCTTCGGCGGGCCGAATCTCCTCGGTCCGGACGACATCGCCCAGCTGGGCAAGGCCATTGCCGTGAGCGCCGACGTCCGGGCCGCCATTGCCGAGCTGTGGCCCATGATCACCCCGCAGCAGCTGGTCGCGGACTTCCTCGCCGACCCGGTCCACCTCCCGGAAGCCGACGCGGAGGCGATCCGCCGCACCGGCGGCGCCTGGACCCCCGCCGACGTCCCGCTGCTCGACGAGGCGGCGGAGCTGCTGGGCGAGGACGACTCCGCGGCGCGGGCCCTGGCCGAGGCGGAGCGGCAGGAGCGGATCGCGTACGCCCAGGGGGTGCTCGACCTGTCGTACGGCTCCCGCACCCAGGAGTTCGAGGACCGCGACGACGAGGACTCCGAGGTGCTGGCCGCGCACAACCTGGTCGACGCGGAGCGGCTCGCCGAGCGCCACGAGGAGGCCGACCACCGCAGCGCCGCCGAGCGCGCCGCCGCCGACCGGACCTGGGCGTTCGGCCACATCATCGTCGACGAGGCGCAGGAGCTGTCCGCGATGATGTGGCGGCTGCTGATGCGGCGCTGCCCGACCCGTTCGATGACGCTGGTCGGCGACCCGGCGCAGACCGCGGAGCCCGGTGGCTGCGGGTCCTGGGAGGCGATCCTCGCACCGTATGTGGGTGACCGCTGGGAGCATGTCCGGCTGGGCGTCAACTACCGCACGCCCGCCCCCATCATGGAGGTCGCGGCCGAGGTGGCCCGGGCGGCGGACCCGTCCTTCGAGCCGCCGCGCTCCATCCGGTCCGCGGACGGCCGCCCCTGGGCGGTGCGCGCGGAGGACCTCCCGCGCGCGGCCGCCGAGGCCGTGGCGCGGGAGCGCCGCGACGAGGGACGGACCGCCGTGATCGCCCCGGCGGGCAGGATCGCCGCGCTGGCCGCGGCCCTGCCGGACGCCTCGTCGGGCCCGGTCCCCGACCTGACCAGTCCGGTCGTCCTGCTCGACCCGCGGCAGGCCAAGGGGCTGGAGTTCGACACGGTGATCGTGGCGGAGCCGGCCGAGTTCGGGGTGAACGACCTGTACGTCGCGCTCACCCGGGCGACCCAGCGGCTGGGCGTCGTGCACACGGCGGCGCTGCCGCCGGGCCTGGCGGGGCTGCCGTCCCCGGACCGTCCCGTGGACACCGGCGCCGCCGTCCGCTGATGCACCGCTGCCTGGCCGGCCGGGTCCCGGGCAGCCGGGCCCCCACGGCCGGCCGGCGGAAGCGGCCGCCGAAGCGGCCGCCGGAGTGATTCACATGGCCAAGCGCATCGACGTCAGCGGCCTCACCGCCTTCTACGGCAGCCACAAGGCCATCGAGGACATCTCGAT
>NZ_JBEOXS010000069.1:0-36039 GCF_040296705.1 Streptomyces sp. NPDC002055 | reverse complement strand
GTGCTGCTCCAGTCCTGGATCACCGCGCTCACCGGCGGCCGGCTCCGCTGGCAGAAGCTGCGCCGCACCGGGGCGGTCGGCGCGCCCGTGGCGGAACGGACGGTCATCCGACGCGCTCCTTCTCCGGGACACCCGTGGCGCGCGGCGCCGTTCCGGCCACGGGCGCGCCGACCGCCCCGGTGCGGCGCAGCTTCTGCCAGCGGAGCCGGCCGCCGGTGAGCGCGGTGATCCAGGACTGGAGCAGCACCACGTACATGAGCTGGCGGTAGAGGATCTGCTGGAGCGGCAGCGAGACCAGATGGGTCTTCTTCTCGCCGTCCAGCCGGAAGGCGTAGGCCGCGCACACCGCCTGGACGGCGAGCACCCCGAGCCAGGCCAGCACGGTCTTCCCGGTGGGGCCGAAGATCAGGCCGTAGGCGAGGAAGACGTCGATCAGCGGGGCGAGCAGCGGCGCGAGCACCATGAACAGCGAGACCAGCGGCAGCCCGACCCGGCCGAACCGGCCGGACGGCCCCGACTCGACCAGCGCCCGCCGGTGCTTCCAGATCGCCTGCATGGTGCCGTAGCACCAGCGGTAGCGCTGCGACCAGAGCTGCTGGACCGTCTCGGGCGCCTCGGTCCAGGCGCGGGCCTTCTCGGCGTAGACCACCCGCCAGCCGTCCCGGTGCAGGGCCATGGTGATGTCGGTGTCCTCGGCGAGCGTGTCCTCGCTCATCCCGCCGACCCGGTCCAGGGCGTCGCGGCGGAAGGCGCCGACCGCTCCCGGGATGGTGGGCATGCACCGCAGCACGTCGTACATCCGGCGGTCCAGGTTGAAGCCCATCACGTACTCGATGTGCTGCCAGGCGCCGATGAGGGTGTCCCGGTTGCCGACCTTGGCGTTCCCCGCGACCGCGCCGACCCGCGGATCGCCGAACGGCTGCACCAGCTCGCGGACGGTCGACTCCTCGAAGACCGTGTCGCCGTCCATCATCACCACGATGGCGTGGGAGGCGTGGGCGATGCCGTTGTTGAGCGCGGCGGGCTTGCCCGCGTTCCGCTGCCGCACGACCCGCACGCCGGGCAGGCCGAGCCCGTCGACGAGGTCGGCCGTGCCGTCCGCGGAGCCGTCGTCGATGACGATGATCTCCACCGGGTGGTCCCCGGCGACCAGCGAACGCACGGTGTTGGTGATGCACTTGGCCTCGTTGTAGGCCGGGACCAGCACGGTGACCGGCTCGGTCACCGGCGGCCCCCAGCGGAAGCGGCGCCGGCGCACCTTCCGGGCGTGCGCCCAGGAGAGCACCAGCATCAGCCCGAAGCGGAGGAACACCAGGACGCCGACCACGGCGAGCAGCACGGCCAGGGTGTCCGTGGTGTCCTCGGACAGCTCCACCGCGAGGACGAACGCCTTGCCCTTCCACAGCTCGGCGCCGGTGACGGGGGTGTGCGCGCTGGGCGCCTTCAGGGCCCGGGTCAGCGTCGGGAACGTGTAGCCGCGGTCCTTGAGTTCGGGGATGATCCGGTCGAGCGCGGCCAGGGTCTGGGAGCGGTCGCCGCCGGAGTCGTGCAGCAGGACGACCGCCCCGGCGCCGCGCTTGTCGGGCAGGGCGTTCCGGACGATCGCGGCGACGCCGGGGCGGGCCCAGTCCTCGCTGTCGGTGTCGATGAAGGCGCTGATGTAGCCGCGGCTGCCGATGTAGCGGGTCACCGGCCAGGACCTGTTGTCCAGGGCGTCGGCGGTCGCCGAGTACGGCGGCCGGAAGAGCGAGGTGCGGATCCCGGCCGCCCCGGCCAGCGCGAGCTGGTTCTGGGTCAGCTGCCAGTCGATCCCGGAGCGCGACTGGTACGAGAGGTCGGGGTGGTTGAAGGTGTGCAGGCCCACCTCGTGCCCCTCGGCCACGATCCGCCGCACCAGTTCGGGGTAGCGGGCGGCCATGGTGCCGGTGACGAAGAAGACGGCGTGCGCCCGCTGCTGCTTCAGCCGGTCGAGGATCCGCGGCGTCCACACCGGGTCGGGCCCGTCGTCGAAGGTCAGCACGACCTTCCGGTCGGGGATGCGGTGGCTGACGGGCCGCCCCTCGCCGCGGGCGTCGAGCACCGGCCCGCCGCTCAGGATCCGCTCCGGGACCTCCCCGGAGGGCGCGGCGGACCGCACCCGGTGGTCGGCGAGGATCTCGCTGTGGACGTAGCCGCGGAGCATCAGCATGCCGAGCAGCGCCACGAGGAAGGTGAGCGGCAGCAGGTGCCGCATCGGCAGCCTGCGGCGCCGGGTGCGCCCGCGGGCGCGCGGGGACCTCATGATGTGCCGCCCTGGGGGGCCGGCTGTGAGCTCTCGGGGGCCGGGGAACCGGTCGCGGGCTCGGGCGTCGAGGACGCCGACTCCGCGGGTACGGGGCCGGGCCCGGCGCCCGGGTCGGGTGCGGGTCCCGGCTCGGTGCCGGGGTCGGGGTCCCGGTCCGGGACCGGCTCGGTGACCGGCCGGGGCGCCGGGGTGACCTTCGCCCCGGCGGTGGCGGGCGCGGTGCGCTCGCCCTTGCCCGGCGCGGCCTTCTTCGCGTCGCGCTTGCGCTCCTCGGCGGACGCCCGCCGGCCCGGCCTGCCGGACTCGGAGGCGTCCGGCCCGCTGGTGGCACCGGCGCCGGCCACGCCGGTGGCCGGCGCCGGGGCACCGCCCTCCGCCCCGGCGCCCTTCTCGGGCGACGTCACCACCGCGTCCCGCGGCTTGTCGTCGTCGGCGCCCGGGATCAGCAGCCAGGGGGCCCCGGCGTTGCCGCCGAGCAGCGAGTAGACCAGCACGGCCGCGTACCCGGCGCAGCCCGCGCCCAGGATCCAGCCGATGCGCCGGAGCTTGCGCCGGCGCCGTCCGCTGCTGTCGACGAACACCGGTCCGCCGTCCTCGTCGGTGCCCGGGGGCCCGCCGAGGGACACCTCCGGCAGCTGCCGGGTCGGTTCGTCGTCGTCCAGGCCGGTGTAATCGGCCAGGTCGGCCAGGGGTGCCGGGCCGGCGCCCGGGGCCACGGCACTCCGAAGCAGGGCAGGGTCTCGCAAGTTGTCCACTGGTGTACGCACATCCCGGGGTGCAGAGGCCGATCGAGGTGCGCACGCGACGTCTCCGGGCATCTGCCGTCGGGCCCGGTCTCCCCACCGGCCCGAGGCGCCCCCCTACCGCATTGCGCCCGGACGAGGAACGTAGCGCACACTGGGGACACACCGGCGCACGCCCCTTTTAACGGTCGGAGTCGGTCATTTCTCTGCCAACCATGGACACTCCGGTGCTACTTCCCGATGGGCGCCATCAGTGTCCCGTCGACATCGGGCAGCCAGGAACCATCGGGGCGCTCCAGCCACCGCTCCGCCTCTCCCAGCGACCGCGCCGCCGCGCGCAGCACGTCCAGCCCCGGGTGCCGCAGCCCGCGGCGCCACACCATGGAGACCGCGGACAGCGGGACCGGATCCACCAGCGGCCGGCGCACCGCCCAGGGCATGTCGACGAACTCCACGCTGGCCAGCACCGGCCGCCCCAGCTTCTCCATCACCCGGGCGAACTCGTCCTTGCCCTCGATCGGCGGCAGCGGGGGCAGCGCGGCGATCCGGCGCCCGGCGAAGAGCAGGTCCGCGAGCCCGGTCCACTCGGCGGTCGCCGGGTTGCCCGCGCCGGTGTAGACCGACTCCCCGGCGAGCGCCGCCAGCGGCACGGCCGGCAGCCCGGCGAGCGGATGCCCCGCCGGCAGCACCACGGTCATCGGCTCGTACCGCACCGGGCAGTGCTCCAGCCGGGCCAGGACGGCCGGGGCCAGCCCCGCCACCCGGCCGAACGACACATCGAGCCGGCCCGCGAGCACATCCTCCGCGGCCCCGGTGAGACCGCTGTGGAAGCGGGCGAAGAACTCCGTCCCGGGCGCGGCGCTCCGCGCCTCGGCGAGGACCCGCTGCGCGGTGGCGTACGGCGAGCCGACGTCGACCAGCAGCGGGCGCCCGCCCCCGTCGGCGCAGGCGGCCACCAGCTCGTCCTGCGCCGCCAGCACCCGGCGGGCGTACGGCAGCAGCCGCTGCCCGTCCGCCGTCAGCTCGACGCTGCGCGTGGTGCGGAGGAAGAGCGTGACGCCCAACTCCCGCTCCAGCCGCCCGATGTCCCGGCTCAGCGCCTGCTGGGCGACGAACAGCCGGGCGGCGGCCCGGGTGAAGTGCAGCTCACCGGCGACGGTGACGAAGGCGCGCAGCAGCCGCGGGGCGATGTCTCGGGGCACCCGGCCAGTCAACAACACGGATGCGTGAATCGCCACTGATCAGGTGTTGGACCAACACCGCACCGGGCGACGACCGTTGAGCCATGCCCCACTCCTCCGACGCGCCCCTGCTGACCGTGGTCGGCGACACCCTGGTCGCCGCCGACCGCCGGATGCCGCCGCCCGCCCGCCGCCGCGGCCCGCTGACCCCCTACCGCCGGATCTTCGCAACGCCCGGCGCGGTCGCCTTCACCCTGGCCGGCGCCCTGGCCCGGCTCCCGATGTCCATGCTCGGCGTCGCCACCGTGCTGCTGATCGCCCTGGAGCGCGACTCGTACGCGCTGGCCGGAGCGGTGTCGGCCACCGGAGTGGCGGTCACCGCCGTCACCGCCCCGCTGCTCGGCCGGCTGGTGGACCGGTACGGGCAGGCCCGGGTGGCCGTGCCGGCGGTCCTGGTGTTCGCCACCGGGACGGCGTCCCTGCTGCTCTGTGTGCACCACGGTGCCCCCGCCTGGGCCCTGCTGCTGAGCTGCGCCGGCTCCTCCGGCGCCCCGGGCGTCGGGGCCATGACCCGGGCGCGCTGGGCCCATCTGCACCGGGACAGCCCCGGGCTCCGGCACGTGGCCGGCTCCTTCGAGCAGGTCCTCGACGAGCTCTGCTTCATGGTGGGCCCGGTGCTGGCGATGCTGCTGTGCACCCTGGTCGCCCCGGAGGCGGGGCTGCTGACGGCGGCGGTCCTGCTGACCGCGGGCACCCTGCTGTTCGCCGCCCAGCGCGCCACCGAACCACCGGTCCACCCGCGGCCCGGCGGCCGCCCGGCGGGGCCCCTGCGGGTCCCGGGCCTCGGGGTGCTGCTGGCCGTCCTCCTGGCGACCGGCACCCTCTTCGGCTCGATGGAGGTCGCGACGATCGCCGCCGTGGACGCGCTGGGCGGCACCGCGCCGAGCAGCGCCGTCCTGGCGCTCCAGGCGGCCGGTTCCGCCGCGGCCGGTCTGGTCTTCGGCGCGCTGCGGCTCCCGGCCGCGTCGGCGGGACGCCTCGTCACCGGCGTCGCCGCCATGGCGCTCGGGGTGCTGCCGCTCACCACGGCCGGCAGCCTGCCGGCGCTGGCGGCGGGGCTGTTCCTCGCGGGTACGGCCACCGCGCCGACGATGGTCACCGGGATCGCGCTGGTCCAGCAACTGATCCCGGAGGCCCGCCTCAACGAGGGCATGACCACGGCGTACACCGCGCTGCTGGTGGGCATCGCGGCCGGCGCCGCCACGGGAGGCCGGACCGTGGAACACCTCGGCCCCGGCGCGGGCTACTGGGTCCCGGCGCTGGCCGGAGCCCTGGCCCTGGCGGTCGCCGCGGCCGGAGCGGGACGGCTCCGGCGGGGCCTGCGCCGCTCCCCGGACAGCCCGCCGGACGCCCCGTGAACCCGATCGCCTCGGCCGCCGCCGAGGGTCCCGGGGAACGCCACCGGATGTCCGGAAACGCCGAAGGCCCCGCTGAGAACAGCGGGGCCTTCGGCGCACATGGGATGAGTGGAGATGGCGGGAATCGAACCCGCGTCCAACGGTGCGGAAACAGGGCTTCTCCGAGCGCAGTCCGCTGCGATTTTCTCGGCCCCGGAGATCACGCGGAC
Organism: Streptomyces sp. NPDC002055; assembly: GCF_040296705.1. NCBI lineage: Bacteria > Bacillati > Actinomycetota > Actinomycetes > Kitasatosporales > Streptomycetaceae > Streptomyces > Streptomyces sp. NPDC002055. The sequence goes on along the minus strand of NZ_JBEOXS010000069.1, from coordinate 30,204 downwards.
AAGTCTCCGACGGGCTCAGTCACTGTTTGATTTCCCACCGGGCCCCGTGACCGGGCCTAGTGGTTTAGTTCCCTAGCTGATGCCAGGATCCGGGTCGGGAACAGCCCCGGGCTGACAAGTTCACCGGTCGCTACTTAGGCAGCGAGGGCGAACTGAGTGCGCTTGTTATCGGCACTTATTGGTTGCGACATATGGTTTACGAGATCATTGCCGCTTCCTCGGCTCGCTTCCCCTGCTTCGACAGCCGCTGTCGAAACCGATCATCCCCATGTTGATTTTTCAATCTGCGGCGCCGGGCGTGTGCCCGTGCTGCTTGCGCCATCGTACGGGATCAACGCGGACCCGTGCCAGCGTATTCCCGGCCTGTCAAGGACACCCCGGCCCAGGAGCCGTACGCCCCGGCGCCGGACGGGTGAGCCGCCCGCGCCCCGCGGACGCACCGCGCGGCCCGGCGGATCAGCTCTGCTGCCGCCGCTTCACCGCCGAGATCACCCGGTCGGCGTCGCGCTTGTCCTGCTTCTCGCGCAGTGCCTGCCGCTTGTCGTACTCCTTCTTGCCCTTGGCCAGGGCGACCTCGACCTTGGCCCGGCCGTCCTTGAAGTACAGCGCCAGCGGGACGAGCGTGTGCCCGGTCTCCTGGGACTTGCTCTCCAGCTTGTCGATCTCCGCGCGGTGCAGCAGCAGCTTCCGCTTGCGCCGCGCGCTGTGGTTGGTCCACGTCCCCTGGGTGTACTCGGGGATGTGGACGTTGTGCAGCCACGCCTCGCCGCCGTCGAGCTGCGCGAAGCCGTCCACCAGGGAGGCACGCCCCTGCCGCAGCGACTTCACCTCGGTGCCGGTCAGCACGAGACCGCACTCGTAGGTGTCGATGATGGTGTAGTCGTGCCGCGCCTTCTTGTTCTGCGCGATCAGCTTGCGCCCCGTCTCTTTAGCCATAGCCCGGCCATTCTCGCACTATGCCCCGCCTCCGAGGCCACTCAATACTGTGCGGGCCCGGTCCTCGGCCCCTCCGCGCACGGCCAGATCGGGGGTGATGCCGCGGCCGTCCACCAGGCGTCCGGCGGGGGTGCGGTAGTGGCCGACGGTCAGCTCGGCGACCGAGCCGTCCGGCAGCTCGCTCGGCATCTGCACCGAACCCTTGCCGAAGGTCCGGGAGCCCACGACCACCGCCCGGCCCCGGTCCTGGAGCGCGCCGGCCAGCAGCTCGGCGGCGCTCATGGTGCCGCCGTCGACGAGCACCACCAGCGGCCGTCCGGTGTCGCCGCCCTGCCGCGCGTAGAGGGCCTGCTGCTCGCCCCGGACGTCGTAGGTGGCCACCAGGCCGCCGTCGAGGAACGCGGACGCGGCGGTGACGGCCTCGGTGACCAGGCCACCGGAGTTGCCGCGCAGATCGAGCAGGATGCGGTCGCCCGCGGGGGCCTTGCGCACCGCGCGGCGCACCTGTTCCCCGGTGCTCCGGGTGAACGATCCGACCGTGATCCGTGTGGTGCGGTCCGCCGCCCACCGGCGGGCGGTGACGGTCTCGGTGGCCAGCCGCGTCCGGTGCAGCGGCTCCTGCCAGGCGTGCCCGCCGCGCTCCAGGCCGAGCTCGACCGGCGTGCCCGCACGGGCCGGCCGGCCGCCGTCCCCGGCGCCGCGCAGCCGGGCCACCACCTCGGTGACGGGCTGCCCGGTGACGGCGCGGCCGTCGATCGTCCGGAGCCGGTCCCCGGCCCGGACGCCGGCGTGTCCAGCGGGTGCCCCGGGCTGCACCCGGGCCACCTCGATCCGGCCGCCGTGGCCGCCGCGCACCCAGATGCCGACGCCGACGTAACTGCCGTCGAGGGCCTGCCGCACGTCCTCGAACTCGCGGGCGCTGTAGACGGCGCCCCAGCGGTCACCGCTGCGGCTGACGACCTCCTCGGCGGCCTGCGCACCGGACTTGCCGTGCGCCATCGCCTCGGCGGCGGCGCGGGCGACCTCGGCGCGGTCGGCGGCGCGGGCGACCGAACGGGCGGGAAGCCGGGCGGCGTTCGCCGTCTCGCCGTCCCAGAGACCGGAAGCGGTCCCGACGGCGACGACGCACCCGAAGACCAATGTCAGGGCCGCCCCGCGGCGGACGCTGCGGGGCCGGAGGAACGTACACGGGCCCGACATGCGGGTGAGTCTAGGACACCGAAGGGCGCCGTACGGCCAATCGCCCGTACGGCGCCCCGGGTACAGATCACACCTTGAGGTACTTGCGCAAGGCGAAGAAAGCCGCAAGTGCGGGCATCAGGAGACCGGTGGCGAGCACCAGCGGCAGCTTGGCGAGGACCGCGTCCCAGCCGATGAAGTTGATCAGCTGCATCTTGTCCGCGAGCGCCAGGCCGTGGTCGATGAGGAAGTAGCGGCCGACCAGCAGGATCGCGCAGGCGCCGGTGGCGCCCAGCAGACCGGCGAACGCCGCCTCCATGATGAACGGCATCTGGATGTAGAAGCTCGACGCCCCGACCAGCCGCATGATGCCGGTCTCCCGGCGGCGGCTGAACGCCGACACCCGCACCGTGTTGACGATCAGCATCAGCGCGACGACCAGCATCAGCGCCATGACGCCGAGGGCCGCGTACTTCATGCCGTCGAGCAGGTTGAAGAGGTTCTGCAGCAGGTTCTTCTGGTCCTGGACCTGCTGCACACCCGGCCGGCTGGAGAAGGCGCTGGAGATGACCTGGTACTTCTCCGGGTCCTTCAGCTTGACCCGGTAGGACTCCTGCATCTGGTCCGGCGTGAGGGAGCTGGCCAGCGGCGAGTCGCCGAACTGCTCCTTGTAGTGCTTGTACGCCTGGTCACTGCTCTCGAACTGCACCGTGTCGACGACCGGCAGCTTCTTCAGATCCGCGCGGATCTGCTGCTTCTGGTCCTCGGTGACCGCGCCCTTGGCGCAGTTGGGGTCGCTCGTCGCGTCGTTCTTGTTGCAGAGGAAGATCGAGACGTTGACCTTGTCGTACCAGAAGCCCTTCATCGTGCTCACCTGGTCCCGCATGAGCAGGGACCCGCCGAAGAGAGCGAGCGACAGGGCGACGGAGACGATGACCGCGAAGGTCATCGTGAGGTTGCGACGGAGACCGACGCTGATCTCCGACAGGACGAACTGGGCGCGCATGATGTCCTTTCAGGGGGGCGGCCGCGGCTACGGGACTAACGATCAGTGCTGGTAGCCGTAGACACCGCGCGACTGGTCGCGCACCAGTCGGCCCTTTTCGAGCTCGATGACGCGCTTGCGCATCTGGTCGACGATCTGCTGGTCGTGCGTGGCCATCACGACCGTGGTGCCGGTCCGGTTGATCCGGTCCAGCAGCTTCATGATGCCCACCGAGGTCTGCGGGTCCAGGTTTCCCGTCGGCTCGTCGGCGATCAGCAGCATCGGACGGTTGACGAACGCCCGCGCGATGGCCACGCGCTGCTGCTCACCACCGGACAGCTCGCCCGGCATCCGGTCGTCCTTGCCGCCGAGCCCCACGAGGTCCAGGACCTCGGGGACGGTCTTGCGGATCTGGCCCCGCGGCTTGCCGATCACTTCGAGCGCGAAGGCGACGTTCTCGCCGACCGTCTTGTTGGGGAGCAGCCGGAAGTCCTGGAACACGGTGCCCAACTGGCGGCGCATCTGCGGCACCTTCCAGTTGGAGAGCCGGCCGAGGTCCTTGCCCAGCACGTGCACCGCGCCGTGGCTGGCCCGCTCCTCGCGCAGCAGCAGCCGCAGGAAGGTGGACTTGCCGGAGCCCGAGGACCCCACGAGGAAGACGAACTCGCCCTTCTCGATCTCGAGCGAGACATCGCGGAGAGCAGGGCGCGTCTGCTTGGCGTAGGTCTTGGAGACGTTGTCGAATCGGATCACGGATGCACCAGGGTCGACCTGTAGAGGGGACACGGGACGCCGTAGCGCGGCTCCCGTCGGTGAGCGTGACCATACGCGAAGCGGGCGGGGCCGTGCAGACGTCGGCCGGCCGTTGAGCGCCGATTCACGACACTATTCAGGGCAAAGGACGCATTGATCGCAGACTTCCCACCCACGGCCGGGTCACGGAATCCTGCGGGGCGCGCCGAATCGTGGTGGAGCTGGCACAGTGGTAGGGGGAACCGGAGTGTTTCCGCCTGCGTTGGCCACAGTGAGGAGGAGATCGCATGACATGCGACCGTCTGGTGTGCGCCAACTGCGCGGCCCCGGTCAGTGAGGGCCGTTGCCCCGTCTGCCGGGCGAGCCGCGAGCGGCTTCAGCAGCAAGGACCGTTCGGCGGGCTCTCCCCGGCGGCGCTGCTGGCCCTGCTGGTGGCCTTGATCGCCGTCGCCGTGCTGGCGCCCGTGCTGGCCCAGCAGGGCGCCTGAGGCCTGCCCGGTCCGCCCCGGCCGCGATGACGCGCGGCCCCGAGGCCGCGTCGGCGTGTCGGGGAGCCGGTGCGCGCGTGCCCGGCCGCCTGCGGCATGCCCGCCTCCGCGTCCGCACCGAGCCGCCCCGTACGCCCGCCACGCCCCGTCCGGCTCCGCCTCCTCCCTGACCTCACGGAACCCCGGAACCACCCCGCAGAGGCCCTCCGTGGCCGTCTGAACGGCCGCAGGCCCGGACCGGGCCCTTCCGGCGCCGCCGCGACCCCGGAACGCCGCAGGGCCCCGTCCCGCCGGATGGTGTTCCGGCGGGACGGGGCCCTGCGGGTCAGGCCGTGGATCAGGCCGCGGCGCCGCCGCCGCCACGGGTCATCAGACGCGGCAGCATGCGGAAGCCGATGCCGCCCGCGATCATGGTCGCGGCGCCGATCAGCAGGAACGCGGTCTCGGAGGCACCGGTCTCGGCGAGCTCCTCCTTGGCCTCACCCTGCTGGACGGGCTGCGAGCCGACGCTGTCGGTGTCAGTGCCGGTGCCGGTCCCGGTGCCCGCACCGGTGTCGGTGCCCGGGTCGTTGCCGCCACCGCCGGTGCCGTTGCCGGCACCGCCCGTGCCGTCGGTCGGGTCCTCGGTCGGGTCCGTGGGCTCGCCGGTCGGGTCCGTCGGGTCCGTCGGGTCCTCGGTGGGCTCCGTCGGCTCACCGGTCGGGTCCGTCGGGTCCGTGGGCTCGCCGGTCGGGTCGGTCGGGTCCGTGGGCTCGCCCGTCGGGTCCGTCGGGTCCGTCGGGCCGCCGGTCGGGTCACCCGTGGGGTCGCCGGTCGGCTCACCCGTCGGGATACCGGTCGGGTCGCCCGTCGGGATGCCCGTCGGGTCGCCCGTCGGCTGCTCGCCGATGTCGATCCCGGCGTGCACGCCCTTCTTGCCCGCGTGCGCGCCGACGCCGATACCGCCGACCTCGACATCCACACCCACGGCCTGAGCGGCGCCGGCAGCGGTCAGCGACGCACCCGCGGCAATCACCGCGCCGGCCGCGATCCGCGCCACACGCAGCCGCATTTTCTTGGTCATGTGCTTGCTACCCCCAGTAGCTGATTTGTCAGTGAGCAGCCCTGCGTCGGGCAGCGGCAGCATGGGGGGAGAAAAGAAACAGGCGGGACAAACCGCCCCCGCCCCCGATCGCACGCGCCTCAGTCATGGGCATGCCGCGCGTCAGCTTTCCCACTTTTCACATCAACGTCAAGGTCATTCCGCACGCATTGTCGACTATGCAGCGAATGCCCGCCGTTAAAGTCGGCCGACTGTGACGAAAAAGGCAACCGCCACTCGGAGAGCGGCAGTTGCCTCGGGAGCCTTTCGGGCTCAAAGGCCCTTGCGCCATGCCCCCGCGAAGGCGGGCACAGCGCAAGAACCCTTACTTCTCCTGCTGCTTGCGCCAGCGGATCCCGGCCTCCAGGAAGCCGTCGATCTCGCCGTCGAGCACCGACTGCGGGTTGCCGACCTCGAACTCCGTCCGGAGGTCCTTGACCATCTGGTACGGGTGCAGGACGTACGAACGCATCTGGTTGCCCCAGGAGTTGCCGCCGTCGCCCTTCAGTGCGTCCATCTTCGCCTGCTCCTCCTGGCGGCGCCGCTCGAGCAGCTTGGCCTGGAGGACGTTCATCGCGGTCGCCTTGTTCTGGATCTGCGAGCGCTCGTTCTGACAGGAGACGACGATGCCGGTCGGGATGTGGGTCAGCCGCACCGCGGAGTCCGTGGTGTTGACGCCCTGTCCGCCCGGGCCGGAGGAGCGGTACACGTCGACCCGCAGCTCCGACTCGTCGATCTCGATGTGGTCGGTCTGCTCGACGACCGGGAGGACCTCGACGCCCGCGAAGGACGTCTGCCGGCGGCCCTGGTTGTCGAACGGCGAGATGCGGACGAGGCGGTGGGTGCCCTGCTCCACGGAGAGGGTGCCGTACGCGTACGGGGCCTGGACGGCGAAGGTGGTCGACTTGATGCCGGCCTCCTCCGCGTAGGAGGTCTCGTAGACGTCGGTCTTGTAGCCGTGCCGCTCGGCCCAGCGCAGGTACATCCGCTGCAGCTGCTCGGCGAAGTCGGCGGCGTCGACGCCGCCGGCCTCGGCCCGGATGTTGACGACCGCCTCACGGGAGTCGTACTCGCCGGACAGGAGGGTGCGGACCTCCATCTCCTCGACCGCCTTGCGGACGGCGACGAGCTCGGACTCGGCCTCGGCGCGGGCGTCCGCGTCGTCCTCGGCGTCGGCGAGCTCGAAGAGGACCTCGAGATCGTCGATCCGGCCGCGCAGCTCCTCGGCCCGGCGCAGGTGCCCCTGGAGATAGGAGAGCTTGCTGGTGACCTTCTGGGCGTTCTCCGGGTCGTCCCACAGGGAGGGGGCCGCCGCCTGCTCCTCGAGCACGGCGATGTCGGCCCTCATCGTGTCGAGGTCCAGGACGGCCTCGATCGACCCCATGGTCGAGGAGAGGGACTTCAGCTCTTCGGATACATCGACGACTGCCACGGGTCCAGCCTAACGGCTGTGACGCGGAGCTCTGCCCGGGATGCGCCGGCACTGGACCTCACGGCAAAACACCCCACAATGGGTGATACGCGAGCAATGGCTCCGTTGACACGACCCACAGAGCACGAAGGAGGGTCGACATGACCGAACCGCACGAGGACGGGTCCACCGCCCTGCCGAAGCACCTGAAACTGCGCACGGGTGCCGAGGGGCCGGTGGACCCCGAAGACCTCGTCAAGCTGAGCGGCCGCGATGTGACACCCGAGCGGATCGAGCGGGCCCGTCGGCTCCTCGCCGAGAAGGGAGCCGCGGCGGTCGAGCGGTACCTCCCCTGACCCGCTGATCCTGCGAAAACCACGCCGCCCGGGCCGTGCCCCAGCCCGGGGGCCGGGGCGGGTACGGCTCCAGCCGAAACCGGCTCCTTCCCGGCAGGTGGGCGCCGCGCTCCGAGGGAGGCATCGTCCCTGGTCAGGCCGGTCCGGCGGTCGCCGGCGGGGTCGCCCTCCTCCGCTGCCGGGTTCGCCCTCCTCGCCGCCGCCGCGGTCCGCGGCGGCGGTGCGCCGCCCTGCCGAGCCGCCCTCAGCAGGGCGGCGGCGTCCTCAGGGGGCCGAGGAGGCGCCGTCCGGGCGCTCCACGCCCGGCGGCTTGGCGTCGCCCTCGTCCTCGCCCGCCGCGAGCCAGCCGCCCAGCCCGGCCGCGGCGACGAGCCCCAGCGCGACGGCGCCGAGCCTGATCCGGCGGCGGCGCACCGCCTCCGAGGCGGCGCGGCTGCGGGCCGAGCCCGGGCGCCGCTCCCCCGCGGCCCGGGGGAAGCGCGCGGTGCCGTGCGCCCCGCCCGCGAGCTCGTCCGCGCTGGGCACCCGCATGCTGGTGTGGGTGTCCCGGTTGGAGTCCCGTGCGGCCCCGTGCACCAGGGGTACGGCGCCCCGGCGGGGGGTTTCCGCGCCCTCCTGCGGCCGGTGGGGCTGCTCGTCGTGGACCGGGTCGGGGTCGTCCTCGGCCCCGGAATCCGGCTCGTCCACGTCCAGCGGGGGCATCCCGGCCAGGTCGGGCAGCAGCTCGCGCAGCCGCCCGGCGAGCTCCGCCGCGCGCAGCCGGGAGGCGGGGGACTTGGCGAGGCACTGCACGAGGAGCTGCCACAGCTCGTCGGGGATGCCCGGCAGGGGCGCCACGGTCTCCGTCACATGGCGGCGGAGGATCGCGCCGGGGTAGCCGCCGCCGAACGGGGTGAAGCCGGCGAGCAGTTCGTAGAGGACCGTCGCGAGGGCGTAGATGTCGACGGAGGCGCGGGGCGGCAGGCCCTCGACGATCTCCGGGGCGAGGTAGTCGGGCGTGCCGATGATCTTCGTCGCCCTGGTCCGGCTGGGCGCGTCGACGAGCCGGGCGATGCCGAAGTCGGTGAGCAGCGCCGGGTGGGCGCCGCCGGGGCCGACCGGGCCCTGCACGTCCAGCAGGACGTTCTCCGGCTTCACGTCGCGGTGGACGATCCCGGCGGAGTGCGCCGCGGTGAGGCCGTCGGCCACGTCCGCGGCGATGGCGACCGCCGTCTCGGGGGCCAGGCGCCGGTCGCGGTCGAGCCGGGTACGCAGGTCGGTGCCGCGCACGAGGTCCATCACGAGGGCGAGGTCGTTGCCGTCCACGACGAGGTCACGGACGCCGACGACCCGGGGGTGGGAGAGGCTGAGCAGGGCGGTGCGCTCCTGCACGAAGCGCCCGACGAGCTCCTGGTCCGACGCGAGGTCCTCGCGCAGGAGCTTGATGGCGACGGGCCCCTCGGGACCCTCGCCGAGCCACACCGTGCCGGCGGATCCCCGGCCCAGGACCTGGTGGGCGGTGTACCGGCTGCCGATCTTCCGTGCCAAGACTGCTCCGACGTGTCGTGCCCCGAGGTCTCCGGGGCTGGCGTTGGCGACAAAGCTACGCGGACACCGGGGTGTTGGGTGCCCCGGATGACGGCAACCGTCGCTTCTGAGCGGGAAATCACCCCTCAGGAGTCGACAAATCTCCAGACCGGTGGACGCGTCACGAAGAAATCTCCCGGAAAGGGCGCCACGGGTCCGGAAATGCCGAACACCGGTACGCGACGGGCGCGTACCGGTGCCGGGTGGAACGAATGCCTACCGGGAATGGGCGGGCCGGATAATCACTGTCCGCCGGAGCCGGAGGATTTGCTGATCTCCGACACCCAGTCCTTGACGCTGGTGTACCAGTCGCCGGCCGCGTTCCAGAAGCTCTTTCCGTCGGCGATCCAGTCCTGGAGCGGGGTGAGTTCCCAGATCAGCCAGGCGCCCACGACGAGCATCAGGATGCTGAACAGACAGCCCTTGAGGCAGCCCAGCCCGGGGATCCGCATCGGATTGGCGCTGCGGCGGCGCGGCTCCCGGCGCTGCGGCTCCGGTGCGGGCGGGGGCGGCGGGGTGTGCCGCTCGGGGCGGCGCTCCCGGCGGCGCGGCTGCTGCTGGGGCTGCTGCGGCGGGTAGGGCGCCTGGGCGGGGCCGCGGCCCTGCGGCCGGCCCTGCTGCTGGCCGTACTGCTGCTGGCCCTGCTGCTGCCCGTACTGCTGCTGCCCCTGCTGCGGGCCGCCGTACGGCTGCGGCGGGGGCGCCGCAGGGCGGCGCGGCGGACGGCGGCGCAGCGGGTCCTCGCTCGGGTCCAGGTACTGGACCTGGGTCTGCTCGTTGCGGTCCCGGGCGGCGGCCATCTGGCCCTGCCACGGGTGCGGGCCGTCCTGGACGGGCGGCATGGCCTGCGTGGGATCGGCGTTCGGGCCGCCGGGGCCGGCGCCGTGCCGCAGGGCCTGGGTGGGGTCGGCGTTCGGGCCGGTGGAGGGCAGCACGCTGGTGGCGGCGGCCGGGTCGTAGGAGCCCGCGCCGGACGGCAGCACCTGGGTGGGGTCCGCGTCGCCGGAGGCCCCGGCGCCCGAGTCGGGCACCGGCGCGGGAGCCGGGTCGGGGGCCAGCAGCGCGGCCACGCCGAGGGCGGCCTCGGCCTGGGCGGCGGTGGCGTGCACGCCCACGCCGTCGGCGACGACGCGCAGGCCACGGGCGAGGTTCTCGGCGCTCGGCCGCTCGTCGGGGTTCTTGCGCAGACAGCGCTCGATGACCGTCCACAGCGGTTCGGGCACCGTGCTCGGGCGGCGCGGCTCCTCGCTCAGGTGCCGGTGGAGCACCTCCAGCGCGGTGGAGCCGGCGAACGGCGGACGGCCGGTGACCAGCTCGTACAGCACGATGCCGGCGCCGTAGATGTCGACGGCGGACGTCTGCGGGCGCCCCTCGGCCGACTCCGGCGCGACGTAGGCGGGCGTGCCGACGAACTCCTGGGTGCGGGTCAGCCCGGGCGAGTCCGCCAGCCGGGCGATGCCGAAGTCGGTGAGCATCGGGTGCAGCTCGCCGCCGGCGTCCATGAGCAGGACGTTGGCGGGCTTGAGGTCCCGGTGCACGACGCCGTCGCTGTGGCTCGCCGCCAGCGCGTCGGCGATCTGCGCGGTGAGCAGCGCGGCCGCCACCGGCGAGAACGGGCCGTTCTCGCGCAGATAGCGGTGCAGGTCGGGGCCGTCGATCAGGTCCATGACCAGGGCCAGCAGATCGCCCTCGACGACCAGGTCCCTGGTCCGCACGATGTTGCGGTGGGTGAGCCGCAGCAGCACGGACCGCTCGCGCAGGAAGCGCATCACGATGTCCGGGTCGCCGGCCAGCTCCTCCTTGAGGACCTTGATCGCGACGGTCTCGCCCGGCTGGCCGGGAACGGCCGCCTCGGCGCCGGCCGCCTCTCGCTGGCTCGCCCGCCAGACGGTGCCCGTGGCTCCGCGTCCGAGCGGCTCCTCGAGCAGGTACTTGCTGCCTACCGGCCGCACGTCTGCGCTCCCTGATCGTGGTCCAAATTGCGAGGCCGCCCGACGGCTCGGCGGCCCGTTCGACCCACTGTAATGCCGCCGTACGGTATGCCGACCGGTTACGACGACCCGGGGTCGACTGGAAGACGCGCGTTCCGGGCAGATGGTTGCCGAGCGGACGGCGCCGACCGGAATCCCTCCCCCCGGCGAGCGGGGGCGACACCGTAACGCGGGCCACAGCGACACATTTGCGCCGTAGCCCGGCCAATCAAGATCGATTGTCGCCGGTCCCGGCGCGAAGTGTCGGTGGCAGGTGCGAGGATGCACCGAGCACGGAAGCGGTGGGCAACTCCGGTCCCGTCCGCCGTGTGACCTGTACGTGCTGAGGTGCCTGTGCACGGCGGGGGAGCCGGCCTCCCCGGTCGCGCACGCCGGGCAGAAGGGACCGTTGACGGCGATGCAGATTCGGCTGACCGTCCTCGGACCGCGCGGCGGCCACGCCGCGCGGGTCTGCGACGTGCTCGTCACGGCTCCTCCCGGCACCGCGCTCGCCGCGGTGGCGAGCGGGCTCGCGGCCGCCGTCGCCGCCTCCTCCGGCGCCACTCCCCCGGCCGGCTCCGCCGCCGGGGCGGGCTCCTCACGGTCCGGGGGCGAGAGCGCCCCCGACTCCTCCGGCTCCGGCCCGGTCGTGCTGTACGCGGGCGCCGAGCGGCTCGACGCCCAGCGCTGCGCCCTCGGCGAGCCGCCGCTGACCGACGGCGCGGTGCTCTCCCTGGGCGGTCCCGCCGAGCCCGAGCGGCACCCCGGCGGGCCCCCGGTGCTGCCGTCCGGCGCCCCCGCCCAGCTCCATGTGGTCGCGGGGCCCGACGCGGGCGGCGTCCATCTGCTGCACGGCGGGCAGATCCGGATCGGGCGGTCCGCCGACGCGGACGTCCCCCTGGACGACCCGGACGTCTCCCGGCTGCACTGCGCGGTCACCGTCGCGGACGACGGCCGGGTCACCGTCGCCGACCTGAACTCGACGAACGGCACCGCGCTGGACGGCGAGCCGGTGGGCGGCGCCCCGGCTCCGGTCCGGCCCGGGGCGCTGCTCCGGCTGGGCGAGTCGGCGCTGCGGCTGGTCGCCGCCCCCGGCCCCGCCGCGGGCGCGCCCCCGGCTCCCGCCGGTACGCCGGTGCCCGGCGCCCTGCCGGCCCGGCCGGACGGCGAGGGCCATCTGCGGGTCGTCGTGGGCGCTGCGGCGGAGGGCGCGGACGGGCGGGACCCCGCCGGACCGGTGCCCGCCCCCGGGAGCGGCGCACCGCAGGCCGGGGGCGGCGGCACGGTCGCGGGCTGGGGTTACGCGGAGTCGATGGTCACCCACCCGGGCACGGCCGCGGGCGGCCCGTATCCCGCCTCCGCCGCCGTTGTGGGACAGCCGGACTCCGCCGCGACCCACCCCGGGCGGCACGCTCTCGCCGCTCCCGGGCCGGAGGGCGCCCCGCGCCAGGTCCGGCGGGTGCGCGGCATAGGGGCCTGGGCCCGGCGGCTGGCCGGAGCGCGGGCCGATGCCGGAGCGGCTCCCGGCACCGAGCCGCCACAGACCCGCCCGGTGGTCGACACCGCCGCCGAGGAGGCCGCGGCGAAGCGGTGGCCCGACCCGTCCGAGGTGCTGCTGACCGCGCTCGGCCCCGGTCCCCGGCTGTGGGAGCGCGGCCCGGGGCACCCGGACACCCTGGTCGTCCGGCTCGGCACCGCCGACCGGCCCGGCGCCCCCGCCGCCCCGGTCACCCTCGGGCTGCGGCAGACCGGCTCGCTGGGGCTGGCCGGGCCGCGGGCGCGGCTGACCGGGCTCGCCCGCTCCGTCGTGGCGCAGCTGGCCGCCCTGCACCCGCCGGGCGACCTGGAGATCGTCCTCATCAGCACCGACCGGGAGCGCCCGGCGGCGGAGCGGCTGGCGGAGTGGGGCTGGCTGGGCTGGCTGCCGCAGGTCCGCCCGGCGCACGGCCAGGACTGCCGGCTGCTGCTGGCCCACGACCGGGACCAGGCCGCGGCGCGCACCGGCGAGCTGGTGCGACGGCTGGACGACGGACCGCTGGGGCCGAGCTGGATCACCGCGGACCGCGCGGCGATCGCGGAGGCGGCCGGGGAGTACGACGGCCCGTACACCCTGGTGATCGTCGACGGCGATCCGGGCTCGGCCGCGCTGCGCGGGACGACGGCGCGGCTGGCCGCGGGCGGGCCGGCGGCCGGTATCCATGTGCTGTGTCTGGCCGAGACCCCCGCGGCGTCGCCCGCGTCCCCGCTCTCCGTGACGCTGGACATGGCGCGGGAGGCGTCGGCTCCGTTCTCCGAGTGCGGGGCGGCCGCGCTGCTCAGCGGCGATGTCGCCACCGCGCTCCGGGTGATGCACCTGGGCCCGGCGGGCCCGGTGAACAACGGTGTGGTGGCGACCGTGGACGCGGTGTCGGCCGCCTGGGCGGAGCGCTTCGCCCGCGCGCTGGCCCCGCTGCGGGCCGCGGACACCGGTGGCGACGGGCCCCGGCGGGTGGCCGCTCCACTGCCCCGGACCGCGCGGCTGCTGGACGAGCTGGGGCTGGCCCGCGCCACCCCGGCCTCGCTGATGGCCCGGTGGGCCGCGGCGGCGGACGCCGGACCCGCCGAGGGCGGCCGGGTCTGCGCGGTGCTGGGCGCCGGACCGCACGGACCGCTGTCCGTGGACCCGGCCGCCGACGGCCCCCATCTGCTCGTGGAGGGCGGTCCGGGCAGCGGCAAGACGGAGCTGCTGCGCTCGATGGCCGCCTCGCTGGCCGCCGCCGACCGGCCGGACCGGGTGGCGCTGGTCCTCGTCGACGGCGGCGGGGCCGAGCGCGGCGAGGGGCTGCGGGTCTGCACCGAGCTCCCGCACGTCTCCACGTATCTGGCGGCGGCGGACCCGGTCCGGATGCGGACCTTCGCCCAGGCCCTGGGCACCGAGCTCAAGCGCCGTGCGGAGCTGATCGGCGACGGCGACTTCACCGACTGGCACACCCGGCGGGCGGTGGCGGACCGGATGGTCGCGCCGCGGCGGCCCCGGGACACCGACCCGGTGGCCGACCGGCACGGGGATCTGGAGTCGGCGCCCAGCGGGACGCTGAAGCTGCGCGCCCGCGGCGGCGGTTCGGCGACGGGCGCCGGACCGGGCGGCGTCGGCCGGGCGGCCGACGCGGCGGCGGGCGAGGAGCCCCCGGCGCTGCCACGGCTCGTGGTGCTCGTGGACGACTACGACGAGCTGGTGGCCCCCGGGCTGGGCAGCCCGGGGCGGCCCGCGGCCGGTTCGGTGGTGCGCGCCCTGGAGGCGGTGGCCCGGGAGGGCGCCCGGCTCGGGGTCCATCTGATCGCGGCGACCGGCCGGCCGGACCGCACCGCGGAGACCGCCGCGGCCGAACAGGCGGGGCTGCGCATCGCGCTGGAGATCCTGCCCGCCGAGGGGCCGGGGCCGGCGCGGCCGGAGGCCGGGGGCGATGCCGGGGAGCCGGCACCGGGGCGCGGCCGACTGCTGTTCGCCGACGGTTCGGTCACCCCGTTCCAGGCGGGGCGGGTGACGGGCCGCATCCCCCGGACCGCGACGCTGCGGCCGACGGTGGTGCCCCTGGAGTGGGAGCGGATGGGCGATCCGCCGACCCGGCGGCCGGTGCGGGAGCTGGGCAACGGTCCGACGGATCTGGCCCTGCTGGCCAGCGCCCTCCACCGGGCGGCCCAGTCGGCGCAGGCGCCGTCGGCTCCAGCGCTGCTCTGAACCCGGGGGAGCAGGGCTGCTCTGAACCCGGGGGAGCAGGCGGGCGGTTCATCCGGGCGCCTGGATCTCCGCCGTCTGCATCTCGGCCGCCTGCATCTCCGCCGCTGCTCTGGGCCCGGGGGCCACGGCTACCTCTTCGCCCGGCCGCCTCTTCATCCGGCCGCCTCTTCATCCGGCCGCTTGTCGGTCCGCCGCCCGTCCGACCGGCGCCGCCCGGGAGGCCGAGCGGCGCGGGGAGACCGAGCGGCGCCATCCATCCATTGACGGTCTGTCACATCCTGGTCACAATAGGCCACTTGGCGCCGCACGCGGTATTGCGGGGGTTCGCGTTCCGGGCGTAGGACTGAGCCACGGGACGCACGGAGCACCTACGGCCGCCGTCTGCGGGGTCCGCGCAACGATGGCCCCCCGTGGCCCGGCCAGGGGAGACGGGGCAGGTCATGCGCACAACTCTTCGCTCGGCACGTACCACTCGCACCGCACTGACGATCGTCACCGCGAGCGCCCTCGCCCTCACCGCCGCCGGATGCGGCGACGACGGCGACAGCTCGTCCGGGGGTTCGGGGAAGGGCGGCCACCAGGGCGCCACGGTCCGGCTCCCCGAACTCGACGGGGAGAAGCTCCAGGTCGCGGCCGTGTGGACCGGCGCGGAGCAGAAGAACTTCACCGCGGTGCTGGACGAGTTCGAGAAGCGCACCGGCGCCGACGTCGGCTTCGTACCGACCGGCGACAGCATCTCCACCTTCCTCGGGACGAAGATCGAGGGCGGCGAGCCGCCGGACGTCGCGATGCTCCCGCAGGTGGGCGCGCTCCAGCAGTTCGCCGAGAAGGGCTGGCTGAAGCCGCTGGGCGGCCCGGCCAAGGCCCAGCTGGGCAAGAACTTCTCCCGCGGCTGGCAGGACCTCGGCGCCCACGACGGCACGCAGTACGGCGTCTACTTCAAGGCCGCCAACAAGTCCCTGGTCTGGTACAACACCACGGCCTTCGAGAACGCGGGGGTCTCCGAGCCCAAGACCTGGAAGGAATTCCTCGCCGCGGCCCGCACGATCTCCGACTCCGGGGTGCCGCCGGTCTCCGTCGGCGGTGCGGACGGCTGGACGCTCACCGACTGGTTCGAGAACGTCTACCTCTCCCAGGCGGGCCCCGAGAAGTACGACCGGCTCGCCCGGCACGACCTCCCGTGGACCGACCCGTCCGTGAAGCGGGCGCTGACCACGCTCGGCGAACTCTTCGGCGACCGGACGCTGATCGCCGGCGGCTCGGACCGCGCGCTGCAGACCGAGTTCCCGAAGTCCGTCACGCAGACCTTCACCGGGGGCGACGCCCCGGGGGCCGCGATGGTCTTCGAGGGGGACTTCGTCGCCGCCAACATCGCCACCGACACCGACGCGAAGGTGGGCACGGACGCCAAGGTCTTCCCGTTCCCGGCCGTGGGCGGCTCCTCCCCCGTGGTCAGCGCCGGGGACGTGGCGGTGGCGCTCAAGGGCGGCAAGGGCGCGCAGGCGCTGCTCACCTTCCTGGCCTCCACCGACGCGGCCGCGATCTGGGCGAAGGCCGGCGGCTACCTCTCGCCGAACCGGAAGCTCGACCCCGGGGTGTATCCGAACGCCGTGCAGCGGGACATCGCGAAGGCGCTGATCTCGGCGGGCGACGCCTTCCGGTTCGACATGTCGGACCAGGCACCGGCGTCCTTCGGCGGCACCAAGGGCGCGGGCGAGTGGAAGGCGCTGCAGGACTTCCTGAAGAACCCGAAGGACGTCGCGGGCGCCCAGCGCAAGCTGGAGGCGGCCGCCGCCAAGGCGTTCCGGAACTGACGGGCCGCCGGCCATGACGACCGCGACCGCGGAGGGCACGGCCGCACCGGACACACCGCCCCCCGCCCGCTCCGGACCGCCCCGCGGCAGGGGAGCCAAGGGCACCCGGCCGTGGGTGGCCGTCTGCTTCCTGCTGCCCGCGCTGGTGCTGCTGGGCGCGCTGGTGGTCTACCCGATCGGGTACTCCCTGGTGCGCAGCCTCTTCGACGCCGACGGCTCCGGATTCGTCGGACTGGACAACTTCGCCGAGGTGTTCACCGACCCGGACAGCCTCACCGCGGTCCGGAACAATCTGATCTGGGTGATCGTCGCCCCGGCCGTCTCCACCGCACTCGGCCTGATCTACGCCGTGCTGACGGAGCGGATCCGCTGGGGCACCGCCTTCAAGCTGGTCGTCTTCATGCCGATGGCGATCTCGATGCTGGCGGCCGGGATCATCTTCCGGCTGGTGTACGAACAGGACCCGGACCGCGGGGTGGCCAACGCCGTCTGGGTGGGGGTGCACGACACCTTCGCCGAGTCCGCCGCCTACCCCGGCGCCCGCCCGGGGCCGCGCACGGAGCTGCGGCCCTCCGGCGGCGGGTCGTTCACCAGCACCTCGCCGCTGTCCGACGGGGTGCCCGCGGACGTGCCGCTGGTCGGTGTGCCCGCGGCGAAGCTGCCGTCCGGCGCCGCCGCCGCGCGGCCCGCGCCCCGCGAGGCCGGGAAGATCACCGGCACGGTGTGGCTGGACTTCACCCGGGGCGGGGGCGGCCGGCCCCAGGTGATCGACCCGGGGGAGAAGGCGCTGGCCGGGATCCGGGTCGAGGCGGTCCGGGACGGCCGTGTCGTCGCCTCGGCCGAGGCCGCCGCCGACGGCACGTACGCACTGCCCGCGGACCGGGCCGCCGGGGCCCTGCTGCAACTGCCGGCGGGGAACTTCGCCGAGCCGTACAACGGCGTGGACTGGCTCGGCCCGTCGCTGGTCACCCCCGCCGTCATCGGCGCGTACGTGTGGATGTGGGCGGGCTTCGCCATGGTGCTGATCGCCGCGGGCCTCGCCGGGGTGCCCCGGGAGCTACTGGAGGCGGCCCGGGTCGACGGTGCCGGTGAATGGCAGGTGTTCCGGCGGGTCACGGTGCCGCTGCTCGCACCGGTGCTGGCGGTGGTGCTGGTCACCCTGATGATCAATGTGCTGAAGATCTTCGACCTGGTCTATGTGATCGCGCCCGGGGCGACCCAGTCCGACGCCAATGTGCTGGCCCTCCAGCTGTATCTGTCGTCCTTCGGGAGCGACGCCGACCAGGGCGTGGGCAGCGCCATCGCCGTGCTGCTGCTCCTGCTGGTGGTGCCGGTGATGATCCTCAACATCCGCCGGATCCGGAGGGAGCGCCGCCGATGACCACGACCACGGACGCGGTACCGGTACGCCCGTCCCGCACGGTGGAGAAGGCCCGGCCGTCGGCCGTGTCCCGGCTCGCGGCCCGCGCCGGGGGCGGTCTGACGCAGGTGCTGCTGATCCTGGTCGCGCTGTTCTGGCTGATGCCGACGCTCGGGCTGCTGATCTCCTCGCTGCGCGAGGGCTCCGACATCGCCGGCTCCGGGTGGTGGACGGTCTTCGGCGCGCCGGCCCGACTGACCGTCGACAACTACGCCGAGCTGCTCGGCAACGGCGCGATCACCGAGTCGCTGCTGACCACGCTGCTCATCACGGTCCCGTCCACGGTCCTCGTCGTCGTCATCGGCTCGCTGGCCGGATACGCCTTCGCCTGGCTGGACTTCCCGGGCCGGGACGGGTGGTTCCTGCTGGTGGTGGGCCTGTTGGTGGTGCCGGTCCAGGTGGCGCTGCTGCCCGTCGCCAAGCTCTTCAACAGCCTGGGGATCTTCCAGACCACGGCGGGGGTGGTGGTCTTCCACACCGCGTTCGGGCTGCCGTTCGCCGTCTTCCTGCTGCGGAACTTCTTCGCCGAGATCCCGCGCGAGCTGCTGGAGGCGGCGCGGCTGGACGGGGCGGGCGAGGTCCGGCTGTTCACCCGGGTGGTGCTGCCGCTCGGCGGGCCCGCCATCGCCTCGCTCGGCATCTTCCAGTTCCTGTGGGTCTGGAACGACATGCTGGTGGCCCTGATCTTCGCGGACAGCGGCTCACCGCCGGTCACGGTCGCCCTGCAGCAGCAGGTGCGCCAGTTCGGCAACAACATCGACGTCCTGGCGCCGGGCGCGTTCGTCTCGATGGTGATTCCGCTCGTGGTGTTCTTCGCCTTCCAGCAGCAGTTCGTCACCGGGGTGATGGCGGGGGCGGTGAAGTAGGGCGGGGGCGGTGGCCCTCGCGGGCGGTCCGGGGGTGGCCGGCGGTGTCCGTGGGCAGCGTTCCCCGGCCCGTCAGTCGCGCACGAGAAGCGGTCAGTCGCGCACGAGAAGCAGTCAGTCGCGCACCAGAGGCGGTCAGTCGTGCACGAAGAGATGGACGCTGCCGCCGTGCAGCCGGGCCACGCCCTCCCGGTGGAACCGGGTCGCCAGCACGTCCTGCTTGACCCGCTCCACCTCCGCCCGGAACACCCTCCGCTGGTCGGAGTCCTCCCGGTCCAGCAGCCACACCCGGTCGGCCCGCGACAGCAGCTTCCGGACGCGGTCGGGCGGCAGTTCGGTGCCGTACAGCGTGCCGGAGCGCCCCGGGGACGCCTCCAGCGCCACATCGCGCAGCCCGGCGAACGCCTCCGGGTAGGCGATGGCGGCCTTCCGCCGGGTCCCGGCCAGGAAGACCACCGCGTCGCCCGGCTTCGCCCGGGCCTGCACCGCCTGCGCGATCGGCCGCAGGTCGTCCATCCGGCTCTCCCCGGACCGCACCTCGTTCTGGGCGGCCAGCTGCCCGCCCAGAACCATCGACACCACCAGCGCCCCCGCCAGCGGCAGCGACCCCCGCCACGGCACCCGGGCGGCCAGCCGGTCGGCACCGGCCGCCACCAGCAGGGACAGCCCCGGCAGCGCGTACAGCACGTACCTCAGGTCGTACAGCGGATACAGCTGGGACACCGCGATCAGCAGGACGGGCGGGACGACCAGCAGCGGCAGCGCCACCGTGATCAGGGTGGGCGGGGCGGCGGCGAACGACGGGCGGCGGGGCAGGAACAGGGCGGCCGCCGCCAGCGGCAGGGTCAGACACGCGGCCCCGCCGGACGGCCCGGCGAACGCCCGCACCAGATGGACCACCTCGTCCCAGCCGGGCCGGGTGATCCAGGCGATCGCCTCCACCTGACCGCCCGCCACCCACAGCAGCGGTACCAGGACCACCACCGTGCCGCCCGCCGCCAGGCCCCACAGGCGCCAGATCCGGGGAGCGCTGCGGGCCATCAGCAGCGTCACGGCGTGCGCGGCGAGCAACAGCACCGCGAGGGCGTGCAGCACCACGGTCAGCGCCACGACCCCGGCATACGCCTGCCACCAGCGGCGGTCCGTGCTCCGGCAGCCGCACACCAGGAGGTAGGTGGCGGTGGTCGCACCGGCCACCACCAGGGCGTACGACCGGCCCTCCTGGGCGTACAGGCTCACCACCGGCACCACCGCGAACAGGGTGCCCGCGATCAGCCCCACCCGGGGACCGGCCAGCTTGGCGCCGGTCGCCGCCACGGCCGCCGCCGCCCAGCTCATCGCCAGCACCGAGGGCAGCCGCAGCATCACCTCGTCGGCGCGCACCGCCAGCAGCAGGTGCATACCGAAGTAGTACAGCCCGTGCACGGCGTCGAGGTTCTGCAGCAGGTGCCAGAGCTCGGCCGGGGTGCGCCGGGCGGCCGTCCAGGTGGCGGCCTCGTCGCCCCAGAGCCCGCGCCGGTTCAGGCCCCAGAGCCCCAGGACCGCCATGGTGACGGCCGGGATCAGCAGGGTCGCGACCGGGGTGCGGCGTGCCAGGACGGGCCGGAAGGGGATCCTGACCTCGGTTGTGACCATCGACGAGCTCCTGTTCTTCGCACGGTCCCGTCTTTGGTTCGGCAGCAAACGGCCCCCGCTTGATCCCCCGCACGGCGTCGGCCCGGCCCGGGGGCGCAGCCGGTCCCGTCACCCGGTTCGCCGCTCCCGGCTCGGAGAACGCGGCCCCCGGGGCTGAAATGGAGGGGTGGCCCCCATGGCAGCGAAGACGGCACCGATACCGACCGCGGCGCAGGTCAGCGTCATCGTGATCGGCTACAACGACGCCGCGCACATCGCGGACGCGGTGCTGTCCGCCCTCCGCCAGGGCGCCGGTGTCGCCGAGGTCGTGGCGGTCGACGACGGCTCCACCGATGACACCGCCCGGGTCCTGGCCGGCCTGGCCCGCCGCTACCGGCGCGTCCGTGTGGTGCGCCGGCGCGGCAACAGCGGCGGCTGCGGCACCCCGCGCAACGACGGTCTGCGGCGCGCCACCGCCCGGTACGTGATGTTCCTGGACAGCGACGACGTGCTGCTGCCGGGCGCGGTGGACGCCCTGCTCGCGGCCGCCGCCCGGCACCACGCCCCCGTGGTGGCGGGCGCCTGCGTCCGCCGTGAGCTGCCCGGACACCGCGAGGTCCGCTGGCAGCAGTCGCTGTTCCGCGCGGAGGCGGTGCACGGCTCCCCCGCCGAACGGCCCCGGCTGGTCCGCGACACCCTGTGCGTCAACAAGCTCTACGCCCGCGCCTTTCTGCAAGGGCACGGCATCACGTTCCCCGAGGGGGCGTTCCGCTACGAGGACTTCGTCTTCACCGCCCGGGTGCTGGCCGCCGCCCCGCGGATCGCGATCGTCCCCGACGCCGTCTACGGCTGGCAGGTACGCCGTTCGGCCGAGCGGCCGTCGATCTCCCTGGACCGCAACGGCCCCGACAACTGGCGCAGCCGGCTGGCGGCGCACCGCCGGTCCGTGGAGATCTTCGAGGAGGCCGGGCAGAAGGGACTGGCGCACGCCGCCCGGGTGAAGTTCCTCGACTACGACCTGCGGATGTACCTGCGCGAACTGGGCGGGCACAGCGCCGCGCACCGGGCGGCGTGGTGGCAGCTCACCCGCGCGTATCTCGCCGGCTTCGACGCCGCCGACCTGACGGCCGCCCGCGCCCCCGCCCGCTGGATCGCCCGGGTCCTGCTGGCGGCGGAGCACCCGAGGGACCTGCGGCGGCTGATCGAACTGGCCGACCGGCCGGCCCGGCTGCTGCCGCCCTACGCACGGGTCGACGGCCGGCCCGTCTGGGCCGTGGACCTGCCCGGGGTGCTGCTGGACGGGATCGACACCAAACCGCTGCGCCGGCTGCCGGTGACCGTCGAGGCGGAGCCGGTCGTGGACGCCCGGACCCGGCTGTTGCGGATCCGGGTGCACGAGATCTACGGGCGGCTCGCCACGGCGGGACCGCGGACGGTCGACATCGAGCTGCGGCACCGCGAGGACGGCGCGATCGGGCTGACCCGCGACGCCGTCCTCACCCCGGAGACCGGCCGGGACCGGGGTGCGGACCTCGGCCCGGAGGGTGGCTGGGACCGGGGCACCGGCCTCGGCCCGGAGGATGGCTCCGCCCCGGGTGAGGGCACCTCCTCATGGTCGGCCGAGGTCCTGCTGGACCTGGACGCGCTGGCCGCCCGGACCCGTGGCTCCCCACCGGATGTCTGGGACCTGCGGGTCCGGCTGCGGTGCGACGACGGGTCCTCGCCGGCCACCGGCGTCCGGGCCGCCGGGCCGGGGCTGCGGCGGACGGCCGTGCCGAGCCGTGGCCACGGGCTGCTGCTGGTCCAGCCGTACGCCACCACGGGCGGTTCGCTGGCCCTCCGGATCGCGCCGGGGCCCCGGGCGGCGGTCGCGGTGGTCACCCGGAAGCTGCGGCGGGCGGCCCGTCGGAGGTGAGGTGTGCGGGGCGGGCGGGCCTACGAGCGGCCGGGGCGCGATCGGGCGCGGGCGCGGGGTGCAGGCGCGGGGCGCGGGCGCGGGCGCGGGTGCGGGGCGCGAGGCGCGAGGACGGTGTGGGCGGGGGCGCACGGTCCGCCTCCCCCGGCTTGCCCGGCGGCCAGCGGCCAGCGGTCAGCGGTCAGCGGCCAGCGGTCAGCGGTCAGCGGTCAGCGCTCCAGAAAGGCGAACAGCTCCTCCCAGCGCCGCACGACCTCCTCGGTCGAGAACCGCCGCACCCGTTCCCGGGCCAGCTCGCCCATCCGGTCCCGCAGGTCCCGGTCGGACATCAGGGTGTCCAGCCGGCGGGCGAGTTCGCCGGTGTTGCCCGGGGCGGCGAGGAGCCCGTCCTCGCCGTCCCGGATGATCTCGCGGACGCCCGGCGCGCAGTCGAACGCCGCACACGGCACCGCCGCCGCCATCGCCTCCATCAGCGCGAGCGGGAACCCCTCGCCCCGCGAGGACTGGACGAAGACCGAGCCGCCGCGCAGCGCCCCCGGCACGTCGCCGGTCCGCCCCCGCCACTCCACCGACCCGTCCACGCCCAGCGCGGTGCACTGCGCGCGCAGCATCTCCTCGTCCTCACCGGCGCCGTAGATGCGCAGGGTCCAGTCCGGGTGTCGCGGCGCGACCTCCGCCCAGGTGTCGAGGAGCATGTCGATGCCCTTCTGGTCGGTCAGCCGGCCCATGCTCGTCACCACCTTCGCGGTGCGGGGCGACGGCTCGTCGGGCATGAACGGCAGGGGGTTCGGCATGAATCCGGTGTTGTCGAGCCCCTGCCGGATCCACAGGTCGGCGTCCTCCTGGGTGAGGACCAGCATCCGGTCGACGTCCCGGTAGAACCGTTGCACCCGGCCGAAGCGCGAGCTGTCGCGCGAGTAGGCGTACGACTCGTGGCTCATCCCGATGACCGTCGCCCCGGCGGTGTCGGCGAGCGTTACCCACTCCATGGCCCAGACCTGGGTGACGATGACGACCGCGCCGGGCCCGGCGGCCCGGAACAGCGCGCTCAGCTTCTCCGCCTGCTCCCGCATCCCGGCCTCGCGGGCGCCGCGGCGCCGGCGTTCGACCGGGTTGAACCGGCTGCCGAACGTGACCGGCCGGGCCTTGGGCGGCGGGGCGTCGTAGAGGGTCAGCACGGGGTACGCCGGTTCGCCGCCGAGGCTCTGCCGCTCCTCGGCGGGACCGATGCCGATGACTCGTACCTGGTGCCCGCGCGCGGCGAACAGCCGGGCCATCTGGTGCGACCAGCTGGTGACCCCGCCCAGCTCGTCCACGCTGTTGGAGACGAAGAAGATGTCCCGCCCGGTGGCGGCGGGGCCGGGGGCGCCCTTGACCGCGGGCGCTCCGGAGGCTTCGGGAGGACCGGAGAGATCGGGGATCCCGGAGACGTCGGAAGCGCCCGGGAGTACCGGGGCCTCGGCGGGCATCCGCTGCTCGTTCATGTGCCGCTCCGCGGGGTGAAGAACCGGTTCACGATGGTGCGGGCGGCGTCGCCCCGGTCGTACTCGCCGTACTCCGCAACGAACCGGCGCCGGGCCTCCGCGTACTCGGTGTCGGCGGACTTCATTTCGGCGACCGCCGCGAAGAGGGCCTCCTCGGTCCGCACCACCGGGCCCGGGGCCTGTTCCAGCAGGTCGAAATAGGTGCCGCGGCTCACCCCGGCGTACTCGTCCCAGTCGTGGACGTAGAACACCATCGGCCGGTCGAGGAGCGCGTAGTCGAACATCACCGAGGAGTAGTCCGTGATCAGCCCGTCCGCAAGCGTCAGCAGCGGCGTGATGTCGTGGTGGTCCGTCACATCCAGGACGGTGCCGCGCACCGACGGCGGCAGCACCACGTGGTTCAGATAGTGCGAGCGGATCAGCAGGGTGCAGCGGTCACCGAAGCGCCGGGCGAACTCCTCGACGTCGAAGGGCAGCTCGAAGGCGCGGATCCGCCCGCCCGGGCCGCTGCGGAAGGTCGGCGCGTACAGCAGCACCTGCCGGCCCTCGGGGATGCCCAGCTCGGCGGCGAGCGGACCGCGCTCCCGCACCCCGGTGGCCTCCTCCCGGGCGCGGGCCGCGACGAGCGGGTCGTTGCGCGGATAGCCGGTGCGCAGCAGCACCTCGTCCCCCAGCCGGTAGGCGCGGGCGAGGGTGCGCACATCGTGCTCGGAGCGGATCAGGAAGTGGTCGAAGCGGTCCAGCACCCGCTGGTACCCCTCCTGGTCGGAGCGGTTGAGCAGCTTGTAGCGGGGCTCGTCGAAGCCCATCCGCTTGAGCGCCGAGCCGTGCCAGGTCTGGATGTAGGTGGTCTCCGGCCGCTTGGTGAGCTTCAGCGGGAATCCCTGGTTGTCGATCCAGAACTCCGCCTGGGCCAGGGCCCGCAGATAGGGCCAGCTCCACCGGCGCACCAGGGTGGCGTCGGTGGGGAAACCTTCCGGCTGCCGCCCCGTCCAGGACCAGACGGGCGCGAAGTCCACGCCCTGCCGGCGCATTTCCTCGTAGATGGCCCGGGGGCTGTCGCTGTACTGCTTGCCGAGGTGGCTCTCGAAGACCACCAGCCCCTTGCGCACCGGCAGGACGCGTAGCGCCCGGTGGTACGCACGGATCTTGGTCTCCCCGGAGTTGAGCATGCGCTTGGCCTTGCGGGCCCGGCGCACGGCGGACTTGACGAGCCCTCCGGCGGGCCCGGTGACGGCGGCGTCCACGGCCTCGCGGGCCCGGATAGCCGCCCGTCCCTGCGCGGCCAGCCGGAACGCCAGGTGCCCGCGCCGGGAGATCTCGGGCTCCAGCCGGTCGGCGACGAGCCGGGTGAGCCGGGGGCGGACGTGCAGCGGGCGGGCCTGGTCGAGCGCGAGACCGCCCACGCTGAGCCGGGTGCGCAGCCGCTCGCCGTCGACGTCCAGGAGCAGCCGGACGTCCCACACCGCGTCGATCACTCCCAGCGGACGCAGCCGCCGGGCGAGGTCCGCCTCGGCGGTCCAGTCCAGGAAGTCGCCGTGCCGGCGCAGCGTCCGGAGCGGGAAGTGGAAGGTCTGCAGACTGCGCCGGCGGGCCCGGAACTCCAGACGCCCCCTGACCCGGGAGCCGGGCCCGATGCGGCGGAGCGGATTGACCACGCTGCCGGCGAGCCGCACGGTGCCGCGCCCGTCGTCGGCGTATCCGGTGAGCCGGTTGCGCAGGAACATCCGCCCGAGCGGAATGCCGTGGTAGTCGGCGTCGGTGACGTCGAGGACCTTGCGGCCCTCCGGGTCGTCGAGGTGCTCGACGCACCAGTAGACCCGCCCGTCCCGCTCGGTGAGCGGCGAGGAGATCTTGTCGCGGTTCATCAGGGTGTCCGCGGCGGGCAGCAGGTTGTCCCAGTCCTCGCGGACCAGGAGGTAGGCGCAGATGGCCTGGATCGGCTGGACCTCGTCGTACGCCGCCGGGTCGAGACCGGCCAGGTAGGAGCCGGCCAGCTCGGCGAACCGGTGGCGGTACTCCTCGTCCAGCAGCGGCAGGTCGCGCAGATGCAGGACCAGGTCGTGCTTGAGGAACTTCACGTCCTTGTGGAACTTCAGATCCGGCAGCCGCCGTTGCTCCAGCAGAGTGTCGATCCGGCGGTGGATCTCCATCCGGTGCGCGAAGTTGGCGATCTCGTGCCGGCGGTTGCTGATGGACTTGGCGCCGGTCCTGTCGGTGACGTTCCAGAAGTAGACCCGGTTGGGGATCAGCGCGATGCGCCCGGCGGCGAGATAGGCCTGCGCGGAGAAGAGCAGGTCCTCGTAGTGGATCCCCACCGGGAACAGCAGGTTCTGCTCCAGCAGGAAGTCCCGGCGGTAGCACTTGTTGGTCGACAGGGTGTCGAAGATCAGCAGGTCGGGGAGTTCGGAGACGGATTCCAGGGTGCGGGTCTCCTGGTAGATCCAGGGGTACCAGTCCTCGCGCTTGCCGTGCCGGCTGTCGACGTGCACCCGGACGCAGCGGCCCGAGACGAGATCGGCGCCGGTGCTCCGGGCCGCCGCGAGCAGGTTGCGGCAGGCGTTCCGCTCCAGTTCGTCGTCGCTGTCCAGGAACATCACGTACCGGCCGCGGGCCTCGCCGATGCCGTGGTTGCGGGGGGCGCCGCAGCCACCGCTGTTGGAGGGGAGCCGGAACGCCCGCACCTGCCCCGGATGCTCGGCGGCGAGCTGCTGGGCGACGGCGTACGAGTCGTCCTCGCTGCAGTCGTCGACGATCACGACCTCGACGGCGCGGAGCGTCTGGGCGAGCACGGAACGCACGGCGGTGGGGAGCCGGGCGGCGTCGTTGTAGACGATCACGACCACCGAGACGTCGGGGGCCGGGCGCTCGGGGTCGACGGGGCTTTCGCAGCTTCCCCGGCTTTCGTGGCTCTTGGTGCTCTTGGTGCTCTTGGCGCTCTTGGCGCTCTTGGCGCTCTTGGCCGCGGGCTCCGCCGTGGGCTCCACGGCGTGCACGGGCCCTTCCGAATTCTCCGGTCCTGCCGAATTCATAGGCCCTCCAGGCAACCCGAAGCGTTCCGCCGACATCATAGAAATTACCGGGAATGGCCGATGTCGGCCCCACAAAAGGTGGCAAATGCCATGGGCCCGGTCGGGTGAAGGTGTGACACCGGAGGCACGGTGGCACCGGAGAGGCACGGTTCATGGTCGGTCGCGACGCCCGCTTCCACGAGCAGCGGACGCTCCCCGGAACCCGGTCGGCCGCTCCCCGGAGCGCGGGGCCGAGCCCTGCGGGCCGGGGCACGGGTACGCGGAACGCTGCGTCGGCGAGGACGACCATGCCGTGCCCGCCGGGGACGCCCGACGCCGCGCGGCCGGGGCCGACGTCCTCGTCGCCGCCGGCCCCGCCCCTGACCTCGATCCTGCCCCCGGGCCCGGCCGACCGGTGCGCGCACCCGGTGACGGGACAGCCGCGATGAGCGGACCCGGCCCTCGCACATCCCCGCAGCACGCCCCCGTCTCCGGCCGCCTCCTCCCCCGCGTGACCTCCGGCTCCGGCTCCGGTCTCCCCGCCACGCGCCGCAGTGGACAGACGGAGCCCGGCGCGCGCCGCGACGGGCCGCCCGGTCCCGGCGCCCGGCCGGTCCGGGCGCTGCCGCCCCGGCCGCCCGGATCCCCGCCACGACCGGCACCACGACCGACAGCGCAGTCGGCCCGGCGACCGGCGGCACGACCCGCACCGGGACCGGCGACAGCGAGCTGATCCGGCACCAGTCCGGCGGGCCTTCCCGCCCCGCGGCTTTCCTCCGCCGCTGCGCGTCGTGCCGTTCACCCCTCCGCTCCGCGCCACTCCCCTGCGTGCCGCGGCTTCTCCCGTGGCTCCGGTCCTCCCCTGCTCCGGCCCTTCTCCTGACCCGGCCCTGCTTCTGATCCGGCCCTGCTTCTGATCCGGCCCTGCTCCAGCTCAGCCTCCTGGGCTGGTCCGCACCTTGAAAGCGAACACCGATGCCTGCAATACCCCGTCGTCTGCTCCGCGGCGCGCTCACCCTGGCGCTCGTCGGAACCGTGGCCTCCTGCTCCACTCCGCTCGCCCGTGGCACGGCGGACGTCCGGGAGCCGGCCGCCGGCCGCGCCCGTGCGGCGGGCACGGCCGCCGACCAGCGGATCAGAACAACGGAATCGGTCCTCCAGGTCGTCGCCCACCCGGACGACGACCTGTACTTCATGAACCCGGACCTGAGCCAGTCACTGCGCTCCGGGAACGCCCTGGCCACCGTCTATCTGACGGCCGGCGAGTCCAACGGAGTCAACGCCTCCGCGGAGGAGGCACGCCGGAAACAGCTGCCGGCGGACCGGGCGAAGTTCGCCAAGGCCCGGCAGAACGGCATCCGTGCCGCCTACGCCCGCATGGCCACCGGGGACTCCGCGAGCCCCTGGCGGCGCGAGGTCGTGCCGACCGACGGCGGCGGGGAAGCCGAGCTCGACACCCTCCGGGCGCACCCGAAGATCCGTCTCGTCTGGCTCCAGCTGCACGAGGCGGAGAGCATAGGCCGCGACCGGCCGCACAGCCTGCGCGGTCTCTGGGACGGCCGGGTATCGGCCCTCAACTCCCTCCTCGCCTCCGGCAGCGTCGTCTCCGAGGACTTCGCCTATTCCGGGGAACAGCTGGTCAGCACCCTCACCGGGCTGCTGGAACGCTTCCGGCCGACGTATGTGCGAATGCAGGACCCGACCCCCGACAGCAAGCGGAGCGGCATCGGCTGGACCGACCACCAGGACCACATGTACGGCGCCCGGTTCCTGCAGCGGGCCCTCGCCCGGTACGCCGAGGAACCGGACCGGCCCCTGGTCGGCACCCAGGTGTACCTCGGCTACCTCAACGGCTCGCTGCCCCACACCCTGGACCGCACGGCCCTGCGGACCAAGCTCGACGCCATCCGGACGTACGGCTGGACCGACGGCCGCGACTGCCGCGACTCCGCCGGCTGCGGCGACCTGAAGGTCGGTGCCCGCCCCCTGGGCTTCAACTGGGCCCAGAGCATCCGCTACCACCGCGGGGAGAGCACCAGTTGGCTCCAGCCGCAGCGGAACGGCGCGCTGCGGGCGTTCGCCACCCTCGACGGGCGGCTCGCCGTGTGGAGCCAGCGCACCCGCGGCTCGGCCCAGTGGTCCGGCCCGGACCTGCTGCCCGGTGCGGGCATCGACGACGGCGTGACGTCCCTGCGGCTGCGCGACGGCCGGATCGCGGTCTTCGCCACCCGTACGCTGCTCGGCACCGGACCGGCGGACTACCGGCGCGAACTGGTCACCACCGCGCAGACCGTGCCGGGCGGCCGGTTCGGCCCCTGGGAGTCGCTCGGCGCCCCCGGCCCCGACGCCGTCTCCAGCTGGCAGCTCGGTGCCCCCGCCGTCACCCTGGACGGCTCCGGCCGCGCGACCGTCTACCTCCGCAACCCCGCCCACGGCCTCAGTTCCCGTACGCGGAACGCCGACGGCTCCTGGCAGCCCTGGACGGACCTGGGCGGCACCGGACTGCTCGGCAACCTGGCCGTCGCCACGGACCGGAAGGGCCGCATGCACGTGCTGGCCGCCACCCCCGCCTCCGTCCTGGCCTGGTCGCAGCCCCGGCGGGGCGCGGCCATGGGCGCCCCGGAGCCGACCGGACTGCCCGCCACCACCGGTCCGCTGACCGCCCATCCGGACGCCACCGGGGTCCGGCTCTACTTCCGCCGCCCCGGCTCCGCCGACCTGCTCACCGCCCATTCCCCCTCGGGCTCGTCCTCGGCCTCCGCTTCGGGCTCGTCCCGCGCGGGCCGCTCCGTCGGGGGCGCCGTCGGGACCTCCGGCAGGACGTGGCGGACGGAACCCGCCGACCTGGGCGGCATCGCCGGATTCGGCCCGGTCGAGGTGACGCCCCAGGGGGCCGGGGTCCTGCTGACCGCCCGGGACGCCCGGGGCACGGTCAGCGCCGCCCGGTACGCACCGGCCGACAACGCGAAGGGCCGAGCCGGTACGGGCGGCTCCGCGGCGGGCCGTTCGGCTGCGGAACGTTCCGCCCCGGAGCGTTCGGCCGCAGGACGTTCGGGGGGCGGGGGTGCGACCGCGGGCCGCTCGGCCGCGGGACGTGCCGCGGCGGGCCGGCCCCGGGCCCTGGACTGGGAACCCGGGCGCTTCCTCTTCAGCGGCGCCCCGGCCGGCGCCCGGTCCGGCACGGCCGGCCCGGCGGTGGCCGCGATCGGCCTCGACGGCCGGCTCTACTGGACCCGCACCGGCCGCACCCCCGACCTCGCCCCCTGGCGCCCCGCCACCGGCCACCACTGACCCGCCTGGCCGGGGGAGGGAGCCGAGGCGGAGGACGGGGCCGGGGACGGGGACCGGACCGGGAACGGGGACCGGAAGCGGGGCCCAGGATCGGGACCCGAGCGGGGACCGGGAGCGGGAGCCCGGAACTGCGACCGCCCCAGCTCAGGGAGGGAGCCGAGGCGCAGGACGGGCCGGGGGCCGGGAGCGGGCCTCGGGACTACCCCCGCCTGCGGTGCGGCACAACGAACCCGACCCCAGCCCACAAGCGGCTTCAACAAGCCGGAGGGGGGGGGGGGGGGCGCCGCGGGGGGCCCCCCCCCCCCCCCCCGGCCGGCCCCCCCCCCCCCCCCCCCCCCCCCCCGCC
>NZ_JBEOXS010000068.1:0-36389 GCF_040296705.1 Streptomyces sp. NPDC002055 | reverse complement strand
ATCGAGTTCGCCCGCGGCAAGCAGCACGACGTGGTCATCGTCGACACCGCCGGCCGCCTCGGCATCGACCAGGAGCTGATGCAGCAGGCCGCGGAGGTGATCCGCGGCCCCGGCGCCCTGCGTCGTCCGGTCCGGCCCCGTTCCGCACGGACCCGGCCCGGCCCCGCTACACCGGCCGGAACCAGACCGTCGCCAGCGGCGGCAGCACCGGCGTGATGCTCGCCGGCCGCCCGTGCCACGGTGTCGCCTCGGCCTTCAGCAGGTCCGGGTTGGTGACGTCGCTGCCGCCGTACCGCGCCGCGTCCGTGTTGAGGACCTCCTGCCAGCCGCCGTCGCGGCCGGGCACCCCGATCCGGTGGCCGTGGCGCACCACCGGCGAGAAGTTGCTGACGCACAGCAGCGGATTGCCGAACGCGTCCAGGCGCAGGAAGGCGAAGACGTTGTCCTCCGCCGCGTCCCCGTCGACCCAGGCGAACCCGGCGGGGTCGGTGTCGCGCTCCCAGAGCGCGGGCGTCTGCGTGTAGGTCCGGTTGAGGTCGCGGACCAGGTCCCGGACACCGCGGTGGTCGCCCGCCGAGTGGTAGGTGTCGTCCAGCAGCCACCACTCCGGGCCTTGCTCCTCCGACCACTCCGCCCCCTGCGCGAACTCCTGTCCCATGAACAGCAGTTGCTTGCCGGGGTGGGCCCACATGAAGCCGAGGTACGCCCGGTGGTCGGCGCGCCGCTGCCACCAGTCGCCCGGCATCTTCGTCACCAGCGACTGCTTGCCGTGCACCACCTCGTCGTGGGAGATGGGCAGCACGTAGTTCTCGCTGTAGGCGTACACCATCGAGAACGTCATCTCGTGGTGGTGGTACCTGCGGTGCACCGGCTCGTGCTGCACGTAGCCCAGCGAGTCGTGCATCCAGCCCATGTTCCACTTCAGCCCGAACCCGAGGCCGCCGAAGCCGCCGGGGCCGGGGTGGTGGGTGGCCCGGGTGACGCCGTCCCACGCCGTGGACTCCTCGGCGATCGTCACCACACCGGGGCA
This sequence comes from Streptomyces sp. NPDC002055, assembly GCF_040296705.1. Classification (NCBI taxonomy): domain Bacteria; kingdom Bacillati; phylum Actinomycetota; class Actinomycetes; order Kitasatosporales; family Streptomycetaceae; genus Streptomyces; species Streptomyces sp. NPDC002055. Next base: position 35,359 of record NZ_JBEOXS010000068.1, on the reverse strand, counting down.
GCGCCCGTAGACGGTGGCGTTCATCTCCTGGAGGAAGGCCACCGCGTCCAGGTTCTCCCGGCCGCCGTGCGCGTTGGGGGACCACTGGCCGTACTCGCGCGAGTAGTCCAGGTAGAGCATCGAGGCCACCGCGTCCACCCGCAGCCCGTCGATGTGGAACTCCTCGCACCAGTAGACCGCGTTGGCGACCAGGAAGTTGCGGACCTCGCGGCGGCCGTAGTCGAACTCCAGGGTGCCCCAGTCCGGGTGCTCGGCCCGGGCCGGGTCGGCGGGCTCGTACAGCGGGGTCCCGTCGAACCGGGCCAGCGCCCAGTCGTCCTTCGGGAAGTGCGCCGGGACCCAGTCGACGATGACCCCGATCCCGGCCCGGTGCAGCGCGTCCACCAGGTGCTTGAAGTCGTCCGGGGTGCCCAGCCGCGCGGTCGGCGCGTAGTACGAGGTGACCTGGTAACCCCAGGAACCGCCGAACGGGTGCTCGGCCACCGGCATCAGTTCGACATGGGTGAAGCCGAGGTCCTTGACGTAGGCGGGCAGCTGCTCGGCGAGCTCCCGGTAGCTCAGCCCCGGCCGCCAGGAGGCCAGGTGGACCTCGTAGACGGAGAACGGCGCCTCGTGCACCCGCCGGTCGGCGCGGTGCCGCAGCCACTCCTCGTCCTCCCAGGTGTGGTGGGAGGCGGCGACGACCGAGGCGGTGCGCGGCGGGCACTCGGTGCGCCGGGCCATCGGGTCGGCGCGCAGGCTGCGGGACCCGTCGGGCCGGGTGATCTCGAACTTGTACAGGGTCCCCTCGCCGATGCCCGGCAGGAACAGCTCCCAGACACCGGAGGACCCCAGGGAGCGCATCGGGAAGCCGGTGCCGTCCCAGGCGGTGAAGTCACCGGTGACCCGGACGCCGCGGGCGTTGGGCGCCCAGACGGTGAACCGGGTGCCCGCCACCCCCTGGTGGGCCATCGGCCGGGCGCCCAGCGCGTGCCACAACTGCTCGTGACGCCCCTCGCCGATCAGATGCAGATCGAGATCGCCGAGCGCGGGGAGGAAGCGGTACGGGTCGTGCGCGGGCTCGCCGTCGCTGTCGTCGCTGCCGTCGTCCTCGCCGTAGGACACCAGCAGCCGGTAACCGGGGATCTCGCTGAGCGGCAGGAAACCGGAGAAGAGACCGTCGCCCTCGGAGACCAGCTCGGCGCGCAGCCCCTCGGCGACGACGGCCACGGAGCGGGCGAACGGCCGCAGGGCGCGGAACACCACCCCGCCGGGCGCCGGGTGGGCGCCGAGCAGCGCGTGCGGATCGTGGTGCGCTCCGCCGAGCAGCCGGTCCCGGTCACCGGATTCCAGCGGGGGCGCGGGCCGCACGCCCGCGCGCCCGGAGGCGGTCACCGGCGCGCTCGCCGAACCGCTGCCCGCCGCCGGGCCGGTACCGGTCGGGCCGCTGCCGACCGCCTGGCCGCTGCCGGTGGCCGGGCCGGTGTCGGACGGTGACGAACCGCCGGACGGCGACGAGTTGCCGGATGGCGACTGGCTGCCGACCGCCGACGAGCTGCCGGACCCCGCCGCGCTGCCGGACCCCGCCGCGCTGCCGGACCCCGCCGCGCTGCCGGGCCCCGCTGCGCCGCCGGATCCCGGCCCGCGGTCGGCCGCCGCGGGCGCAGCGGCAGCCCGCGAGGCACCGGCGGCCCGCGGAGTACCGGTAGCCGCACCACTCGTGCGCGAGGCACCGGCCGGGGCCTTCGCGTCATCGGCACCACCGGCACCACCGGCACCACCGGCACCACCGGCACCACCGGCACCACCGGCACCACCGGAGGCGCCACCGGCAGCGTCACCGGCCGAGCCACCGGGCGCCGTCGGCCTCCCGGGAGCGGTCGGCCGGGGCTTCCGGGAGGCGGCGGCCGAGCCGCCGGAACCGCGCGCGGTGACACGGGCCCCGGCGGCGGGTGCACCGTCGTCCGGCTGCCGCTCGGTGGCGGTGCGCCCGGCGGTGCGCTCGGTGCGCCCGGTCGACGGGGCGGCGGACGTCTGCCGCCCGCCGGACGGGCCGGGCGCCGCGGCCGGCGGCGGGGACGGACGGGGGTCGGACGAGCTGCGACGGGGGGTCACGGTGGGTCCTCCTCAAGAGGATCGAGCCGGGGCGGGTACGCCCTGCGGCGGCGGGGGCGCTCCTGGACAGGGGAGCCGGAGCGTCGGACGGAGCTCCGGACCGCCACCCCGCCGGGGACGGCTGACCCGGACTCCTCGGGGGTCATACGGACGGTGCCGGCGGAACTCCCGGTGTTGGCGGAACTCCCGGCGAGGGCGGAGCTCCCGGTGCCGGCGGAACTCCCGGCGCGGGCCGGTTCCCTGGGCGGGCCGCACCCCCTGCGCGGTCCGCATCACCGGTGAGGGCCGTACCGTCCGGCCGCGCCGCACCGCCCACGCGATCCGCACCGCCCGCGCGATCCGCACCGCCCATGCGATCCGCACCGCCCGAGCGGGCCGCACCGGCCGGGCGCGCGCCCAGGGGCTCCGGCGCGGTCCGCGCGTCCGGGGTGTGCGACACCTCGGGCGGCGGCCCCCCGTCCCCGAACCCCGCGAGCCGGTGGATCGCGGCCATCGGGACCGGCAGCCAGTCCGGCCGGTGCCGGGCCTCGTACAGCACCTCGTACACGGCCTTGTCGGTCTCGTAGGCGCGCATCAGTTCGGGCTCGTCGCGCGGATCGGCGCCGGCCGCCTCCGCATATCCCTCGCAGTAGGCGGCACGATTCTGCACCGCCCACTCCTGTGACCAGGCGGAGGAGCCGGGCGCCGGCCGGTGCGTGCGGGCCGCGTAGTCGAAGGACCGCAGCATCCCGGCGATGTCGCGGGCCACCGGCTGCGGGCGGCGCCGCTCGGCGATGGGCCGGGCGGGCTCGCCCTCGAAGTCGATGAGCGCCCAGCGGCCGTCGTGCGCGGTGCGCAGCGTCTGGCCCAGGTGCAGGTCGCCGTGGATCCGCTGGGCGGGCCAGGTGCGTCCGCGCCCGCCGAGGGCGGCGAACGCGTCGAACGCCGCGCGCAGCGGCTCGCGGTACGGGCGCAGCGCGGGAACCGCCGCCACGGCCGCCTCCAGCCGCTCCGTCATCCCCGCGGCGAGCAGGGCGATCTGCTGCCGCCGCAGCACCGCGGTGGGCAGCGCCGAGGCCAGCGCGGTGTGTACCTCGGCCGTGGCCCGGCCCAGGGCCCGGGCCGCCCCGGTGAAGTCGGCGCGTACGGACAGGGAGTTCAGCGCGAGCTGCCAGCCGTCCGCGGACCCGGGGAGGAACGGCTGCAGAATGCCCAGCGTCATCGGCTCCGCCTCGGGCGCGGCGGCGGCCTCCCGAACCGCCCTCTCCCGAACGACACTCTCCCGGACCGAGCCCTCCCGGACCGAGCCCTCTCGGACCACGCCCTCCCGGACCACGCTCTCCCGGCCCGCGGCCTCCCGAACCGTGCCCGGACCGGAGTCCCTTCCCGGCCCGGAGTTCCCGCCCGGCCCCGAGTCCCAGGCCGGTCCGGGGGCGGTGGCTTCGGAGGGCACCTCGTACGGGACGCCGGACGCCCGGCCGGGCCCGCCCGGCCCGCCCGCCGGGCCGGCGTCCGTCTCGAACCAGGCCGTCGGGTGCGGCACCCGCCCGCAGCCGGCCCGGGCCAGCGTCAGCGGCAGCTCCAGATCGGGGTTGGTGCCCAGGCCCACCCGCCGGAAGACCTTGAGGATGTACGCATCCCCGTACACCACCGAGGAGTTGGACTGCTCGGTGGTGACCGGCCGGGGGAGCAGCCCCGACGGGATGGTGGTGGACGGGGCGCGGGTGAACCGCAGCGCGCCGAGCCGCCCGGGCGCGCGCAGCCGTTCCAGCAGCAGCCCGGCCAACCGGGGGTCCTGCAGGGCGTCGTAGACGGTGCGGCCGTCCAGCGGCCCGCCGCCGGGCCGCCCGATCACCGCGTGGGCGAGCTGCGGCGGCGGGTCGGAGCGGACGCCGAGGAGCAGTTGGTAGCAGTCCGGCGGTACGGGCCGGTCCGGCGGGGCGCCGCCGGTCTGCTCGGCGCGGACCAGCAGATGGAGCAGGCCCGGCGCCGGTCCGCCGGGCACGGACGGCAGCAGCTCGGTCGCGGAGACGAGCGAGAAGCCCGTGATGGGCCGGCCCTTGCCCGCGAACCACCGCTGCCGGGGCAGCCATTCGCGCAGCAGCGGGACGAGGGAGGGGAGTAACCCCCGGGCCGGTTCGACAGCGGAAGGGGGGCCGACGGCGGGAGCCACGGGCGCAGGGGTGGCCGCACGGGTCGGGTTGGCGCGGGTCGAGCCTTCCGACATGGCGTCGCGTCCTTTCCCCGGGTACACCACGATGCGCTCAGTGCCCCGGTGCTTGGGGGCACCCCCATGCTGGAAGCAATGGGGGAGGCTGTCCGGCGGTGCGGGACGTGTCGGGTGAGGATCGTCCGTACAGGTCAGGCGATCGGCCTATTCCCTGCGCGGTTTTCACTGCGCGGTTTCCCTGCGCGGTGACGAGGAACGCGGTACGGGTTACCGAGTTCCCCTGGCGGAACGGCGGAAACCGCTGCCCCGGCGGGACGGCGGAAACCGGCTGCGGGCCGGACCGGGTTGGGCCGGGGCGGACCGGAGGTGACCGGTTCGCGACGGCGGGCCGCCGCCGCATGCGCTGCCGGACGCGCCGCCCCGCCCCGGGCACGCCGTCAGATCCCGGCACCCTCGTCGGCCGGGGCGGTGTCCGGCCGGCGCAGCCGGAACCAGTAGAAGCCGTGGCTGGCCAGGGTGAGCAGATAGGGCAGCTCCCCGATGGCCGGGAAGCGCACCCCGCCGATGAGCTCCACCGGGTGCCGGCCGTTGAAGGTCTGCAGATCGAGCTCGGTCGGCTGCGGGAAGCGGGAGAAGTTGTTGACGCAGAGCACCACGTCGTCGCCCCCGCCGGGCAGCCGGATCTCCCGCAGGAAGGCGAGCACGGCCGGGTTGCTGGACGGCAGCTCGGTGTAGGAGCCGAGGCCGAACGCCGGGTTCTGCTTACGGATCTCGATCATCCGCCGGGTCCAGTGCAGCAGCGAGGACGGGCTGCTCATGGCCGCTTCCACATTGGTGACCTGGTAGCCGTAGACCGGGTCCATGATGGTCGGCAGGAACAGCCGCCCCGGATCGCAGGAGGAGAAGCCCGCGTTGCGGTCCGGCGTCCACTGCATCGGGGTGCGCACCGCGTCCCGGTCGCCCAGCCAGATGTTGTCGCCCATCCCGATCTCGTCGCCGTAGTAGAGGATCGGCGAGCCGGGCAGCGAGAGCAGCAGGGCGGTGAAGAGCTCGATCTGGTTGCGGTCGTTGTCCAGCAGCGTGGCCAGCCGCCGCCGGATGCCGATGTTGGCGCGCATCCGCGGGTCCTTGGCGTACTCCGCGTACATGTAGTCGCGCTCTTCGTCCGTGACCATTTCGAGGGTCAGCTCGTCGTGGTTGCGGAGGAAGATGCCCCACTGGCAGCCGGAGGGAATGGCCGGGGTCTTGGCCAGGATCTCCGAGACGGGGTAGCGGGACTCCCGCCGCACGGCCATGAAGATGCGCGGCATGACGGGGAAGTGGAACGCCATGTGGCACTCGTCGCCGCCCTTGTCGTAGTCGCCGAAGTAGTCGACGACGTCCTCGGGCCACTGGTTGGCCTCGGCGAGCAGCACGGTGTCCGGGTAGTGCGCGTCGATCTCGGCCCGGACCCGCTTCAGCAGGTCGTGGGTGCGGGGCAGGTTCTCGCAGTTGGTTCCCTCCTCGGCGTAGAGGTAGGGCACGGCGTCCAGCCGGAAGCCGTCGATGCCCAGGTCCAGCCAGAACCGCAGCGCCGAGACGATCTCCTCCTGCACGGCCGGGTTCTCGAAGTTGAGGTCCGGCTGGTGGGAGAAGAAGCGGTGCCAGTAGTACTGCTTGCGCACCGGGTCGAAGGTCCAGTTGGACGCCTCGGTGTCGACGAAGATGATCCGGGCGTTCTGGTACTGCTTGTCGTCGTCGGCCCAGACGTAGTAGTCGCCGTACGGCCCGTCGGGGTCGGTCCGCGACTGCTGGAACCACTCGTGCTGGTCGCTGGTGTGGTTCATGACGAAGTCGATGATGACCCGCATGCCCCGCTGGTGGGCGGCGTCGACGAACTCCACGAAGTCCGCGAGGTCGCCGAAGTCGGGGAGGACTGCGGTGTAGTCCGACACGTCGTAGCCGCCGTCGCGCAGCGGCGACTTGAAGAACGGCGGCAGCCAGAGACAGTCGACCCCGAGCCACTGCAGGTAGTCCAGCTTGGCGGTGATGCCCTTGAGGTCGCCGATGCCGTCGCCGTTGCTGTCCTGGAAGGACCGCACCAGGACTTCGTAGAAGACGGCGCGTTTGAACCAGTCGGGGTCCCGGTCCCCCGCCGGGGTGTCCTCGAAGGTGTCCTGGACGGGCTCATTGACGATCATGGTGTGGGTGACCCTCCGATCGGTGAGGACGGTCGCAGGGCGAACACGTGCGCGGGCCTGACGCCCGGCTCGAGGCGCACATAGTTGTCCCTGCCCCAGTGGTAGGTCTCGCCGGTGAGCTCGTCGCGCACCGGGACGGACTCGTGCCACTCCAGGCCGAGTTCCGGCATGTTCAACGAGACCGTGGCCTCCTGGGTGTGGTGGGGGTCGAGGTTGACCACGGTGAGCACGGTGTCGTTCCCCGCACGCTTGGAATAGGCGATGACCGTGTCGTTGTCGACCGGGTGGAAGTGCAGACTGCGCAGTTGCTGGAGGGCCGGGTGGCGGCGCCGGATCCGGTTGAGCGCGGTGAGCAGCGGGGCGATCGTCCGGTTCTCCCGCTCGGCCGCCTCCCAGTCGCGCGGCCGGAGCTGGTACTTCTCGGAGCCCAGGTACTCCTCGCTGCCCGGCCGCAGCGGCCGGTTCTCGCACAGTTCGTAACCGGCGTAGACGCCCCACGTGGGGGAGAGGGTGGCGGCCAGCACGGCGCGCGTCTCGAAGGCGGGCCGCCCGCCGTGCTGCAGGTGGGCGTGGAGGATGTCCGGGGTGTTCACGAACAGGTTGGGCCGCATCCAGGCGGCCGCGTCACCGGACAGCTCGGTGAGGTACTCGGTGAGCTCCTGCTTGCTGTTCCGCCAGGTGAAGTAGGTGTACGACTGCTGGAATCCGATGGCGGCCAGGGTGTGCATCATCGCGGGCCGGGTGAAGGCCTCGGCGAGGAAGACGACGTCCGGGTCGGTCCCGTTGATCTCCGCGATGACCCGCTCCCAGAAGACCACCGGTTTGGTGTGCGGATTGTCGACCCGGAAGATCCGCACCCCGTGGTCCATCCAGAAGCGCAGCACCCGCAGCGTCTCCCGGACGATCCCGTCCATGTCGGTGTCGAACGCGACGGGATAGATGTCCTGGTACTTCTTCGGCGGGTTCTCGGCGTACGCGATGGTGCCGTCGGCCCGGTGGTGGAACCACTCCGGGTGCTCGCTCACCCAGGGGTGGTCCGGCGAGCACTGGAGCGCGAAGTCGAGGGCGATCTCCAGCCGCAGCCCGGCCGCCTTCCGCACGAAGTGGTCGAAGTCCCGCAGCGTGCCGAGGCCGGGGTGGACGGCGTCGTGCCCGCCGTCGGGGGAGCCGATCGCCCAGGGCGAGCCCACGTCGTGCGGCCCTGCCGACAGGCTGTTGTCCGGCCCCTTCCGGAACGCGGTGCCGATGGGGTGGACCGGCGGGAGGTAGACCACGTCGAAGCCCATGGCGGCGATGGCGGGGAGCCGTTCGGCGGCGGTGCGGAAGGTGCCGCTGACCGGCGGTTCCCCCTCCCGCACCACGGCCCCCTCGGAGCGGGGGAAGAACTCGTACCACGACCCGTACAGCGCGCGGCGGCGCTCCACCAGGAGCGGCATCGGCGGGGAGACGGTCAGCAGTTCGCGCAGCGGGTGCCGGTCCAGCGCGGCGACCACCTCGGGGGCCAGCGCCGCGGCGAGCCGGGCCGCGGCCGGCCGGGCGGGATCCCCCAGCGCGTCGGCGGCGGCCAGCACGCCCTCCCGGCCCTCGCTCTTGGGGACCCCGGCGGCGGCCTCCTCGTGCAGCGCGGCCCCCTCGCCGAGGACCAGCTCGGTGTCGATCCCGGCCGGGACCTTGATCCCGGCGTGCCGGCGCCAGGTGGCGACCGGGTCGCTCCAGGCCTCGACGGTGAACGTCCACCGGCCCTCGGCGTCGGGCGTGACCTCGGCGCCCCAGCGGTCGGTGCCGGGGGCGAGCTCGCGCATCGGGGTCCACGGCCCCGCGCGGCCGGCCGGGTCCCGCAGCACCACATTGGCGGCGACCGCGTCGTGGCCCTCCCGGAACACGGTGGCGCTGACCGGGAAGGTCTCGCCGGCGACCGCCTTGGCCGGGCGGCGCCCGCAGTCGACGAGCGGGCGGATGTCCAGAACGGGAATGCGTCCGATCACGGGATCACCTGGAGGCGTTGCGGTTTCAGCCACGGTGTGGGCCTTTGTCCTTACTATCTGCTCCGTTGACGGTGTGCCGGCTGCGGGCATGGCCGCTCCTGTCCGCGCGTTCACTCAAGTGGGCGACTGCGTCCTGCGGGCTGTGCCGGGGGTGTTCCGTGGTGCGTGGCGGTCCTGCGCGAGGGCGGTGCGGAGAGGTTCCGGTGGTGCCGCCGGCGGCTACCGGTGGAGCCTGCCCAGGGGGTACCGGCGGGCAATCCGGCCGGGCCCGGGCTACCGGCGCGTAACGGCAAAAACGCGGACCGGTCCCGCGCCGAGGGCGTCGGGACCGGTCCGGGAGACATCGGACTCCTGTGTCAGTCGGTCAGTCGTGCACCTGCAACAGACGGTTGGGCGAGGTGAGACCGGGGCCGGTGACCTTGCCGGAGGCCGACCGGCCGACCAGTGCCGCGGAGACCTCCGCCGGGCTCGCCGACGGGTGGTCACCGAGGTGGAGCGCCGCGGCGCCGGCCGCGTGCGGAGCGGCCATCGAGGTGCCGGAGAGGGTCTTCGACGCCGTGTCGGACGTGTTCCACGCCGAGGAGATGTCCACACCCGGGGCGAACAGATCCAGCCGCCCGCCCCAGTTGGAGAACGAGGCCCGGGCATCGGTGCGGTCGGTCGCCCCGACGGTGACGGCCTCCCCTACCCGGGCGGGCGAGGCGAGGTCCGCGGGCATGCCGTCGTTCCCGGCGGCGACGGTGAAGGTCACCCCGGCGGCGATCGCGTTCCGGACGGCCGCGTCGAGCTGCGGGCTGACCGTCCCGCCCAGGCTCATGTTGGCCACCGCGGGCTTTTTCGCATGGTGGGTCACCCAGTCGATCCCGGCGATCACCTGGGAGGTCGTGCCGGACCCCTCGTCGTCGAGCACCCGTACGGCGACGACGCCGGCCCGCTTCGCCACCCCGTGGGAGCGCCCGGCGATCGTCGCCGCGACATGCGTGCCGTGCCCGTTGCCGTCCTGGGCCGTGGCGTCGTCGTCGACGAAGTCCCAGCCGCTGCGGGCCCGCCCGCCGAAGTCCTGGTGCGAGGTGCGCACCCCGGTGTCGATGACGTACGCGGTCGCCCCCGCGCCGCCGCCGGCCGGCGGGGTGTAGGAGTGGTCCAGCGGGAGGGAGGGCTGGTCGATGCGGTCCAGGCCCCAGGACGGCGGGGCGGACCGGCTGCGGTCGATGCTCACCCGGCTGTCCTGCGCGACGGTGGCCACCCGGGGGTCGGCCGCGAGCCGCCGGGCCTGCGCCGCGTCCGCCCGCACCGTGTAGCCGTTGAGCGCGGTGCCGTACGTGTGGCGTATCCGGGCCCCGTACGTCCGGAGGAGGTCCCGGCCCGCCGTGGAGGGAGCGGTGATCCCCCCTGCGCCGGACTTCAGCGTGACGATATAGCTGCTGCCCACCGCGCCGGGCGCGTAGGCGCCGAGTATGCGCCCCTCCGCGGGGGCCGCGTGCGCGGGCAGGGTGATGGCTGAAAGGACCGCTGCCGTGATCAGTGATGTCACGGCACCGAACCGCCTCCGACGGCGGTGGTGCGCCATGGCCATGTACGAAGTCCCCTCCTCGAGCGCTCCTTGACAGAGAAAAGCGTCTCGTCCACTACCGGTCGGTACAACGGTGCGGACCAGGGGGAATCCGCGACTTCCGAGGGGAGCCGGTGAAGGTTGCGGCGGTTTCCGGCCCCGTCGATGCGCGGCCTCCGTTCGAGCGCCGGGCGGCGGCGCCACGCGTGCGCCGTGTCCCGCCGCGACAGGCCGCGGCTACCGTCGAAGAGTGAAGGCTCCGCGCACTGTGGTGAGCGTCCGTCAGGTCCGGCCGGAGCCCTGCGAAGGTGGAGAACTGTGAAGGCCATCCGTCGATTCAGTGTGCGTCCCGTCCTTCCGGAACCCCTACGACCGCTCAGCGAACTGGCGCGAAACCTGCGCTGGTCCTGGCACCCCGAAACCCGTGAACTGTTCCAGGCCGTCGACCCCGACGGCTGGTCCGCCGCCGGCGGCGACCCGGTGCGCCTCCTCGGCTCCGTGTCCGCCGCCCGCCTCACCGCGCTCGCCGCGGACCGCCGCTTCCTCCGGCGGCTCACCGTGGCGGCCGACGATCTGGAGGACTACCTCTCCGGCCCCCGCTGGTACCAGTCCGCCGACCCCGACCTCCCCGCCGCCGTCGCCTACTTCTCCCCGGAGTTCGGCATCACCGCCGCCCTCCCGCAGTACTCCGGTGGGCTCGGCATCCTCGCCGGCGACCACCTCAAGGCCGCCAGCGACCTCGGCGCCCCCCTCATCGGCGTCGGACTGCTCTACCGGCACGGCTACTTCCGGCAGTCCCTCTCCCGGGACGGCTGGCAGCAGGAGCAGTACCCCGTCCTCGACCCCCACGAGCTGCCGCTGTCCCTGCTCCGCGAACCGGACGGCCGGCCGAGCCAGGTCGTCCTAGGCCTGCCCGGCGGCCGGTGCCTGCACGCCGCCGTCTGGCAGGCCCGGGTGGGCCGGGTGCCGCTGCTGCTGCTCGACTCGGACGTGGAGGAGAACGGGCCGGGCGAGCGCGACGTCACCGACCGGCTCTACGGCGGCGGCAGCGAGCACCGGCTGCTCCAGGAGATGCTGCTCGGCATCGGCGGCGTCCGGGCCGTCCGCGCCTACTGCCGGCTCTCCGGACACCCCGCCCCCGAGGTCTTCCACACCAACGAGGGGCACGCGGGCTTCCTCGGCCTGGAGCGGATCCGCGAACTGGGCGAGGCGGGCCTCGGCTTCGACGCCGCCCTGGAAGCGGTCCGGGCGGGCACCGTGTTCACCACCCACACCCCCGTCCCCGCCGGCATCGACCGCTTCGACCGCGAGCTGGTCGCCCGGCACTTCGGCGAGGGCGGCGCCCTGCCCGGCGTCGACCCCGCCCGGATCCTCGAACTCGGCCGGGAGACCTACCCGGGCGGCGACCCCGACCTGTTCAACATGGCCGTGATGGGGCTGCGCCTGGCCCAGCGCGCCAACGGGGTCTCCACGCTGCACGGCAGGGTCAGCCGGGAGATGTTCGCCGGCCTGTGGCCCGGCTTCGACCCCGGGGAGGTGCCGATCACCTCCGTCACCAACGGGGTGCACGCACCCACCTGGATCGCTCCCGAGGTCCTCCGGCTCGGCGCCCGCCGGGCCGGCGCCGACCGGGCCGAGGACGTCCTGGTCACCGGCGGCGCGCCGCGCTGGGACGCCTTCGCCCGGATCCCCGGCGCCGACCTCTGGGAGCTCCGCCGGACCCTGCGCGAGCAGCTGGTGGCGGAGGTCCGGGAACGGCTCCGCGCCTCCTGGCGGCAGCGCGGCGCCGGAAGCGCCGAACTCGGCTGGATCGACGGGGTCCTCGACCCCGACGTGCTCACCATCGGCTTCGCCCGGCGCGTCCCCTCGTACAAGCGGCTCACCCTGATGCTGCGCGACCGCGACCGGCTGACCCGGCTGCTGCTCCACCCCGAGCGGCCGGTGCAGATCGTCGTCGCGGGCAAGGCGCACCCGGCGGACGACGGCGGCAAGCGGCTGGTGCAGGAGCTGGTGAAGTTCTCCGACGACCCCCGGGTGCGGCACCGGCTGGTCTTCCTGCCCGACTACGGCATGGCCATGGCCCAGAAGCTCTACCCGGGCTGCGACGTCTGGCTGAACAATCCGCTGCGCCCGCTGGAGGCCTGCGGCACCTCGGGCATGAAGTCCGCGCTCAACGGCGGGCTCAACCTGTCGGTGCTGGACGGCTGGTGGGACGAGTGGTCCGGGCCCGACTTCGGCTGGGCGATCCCCACCGCCGACGGCGCCGCCACCACCGACGAACGGCGGGACGACCTGGAGGCCGACGCCCTGTACGGGCTGGTGGAGGACCGGGTGGCGCCGTGCTTCTACGAGCGCGGGCGCGGCGGGCTGCCCGACCGCTGGATCGAGATGGTCCGGCAGACCCTCGTCTCGCTCGGCCCCAAGGTGCCGGCCGGCCGGATGGTCCGGGAGTACGTGGAGCGGCTGTACGCCCCCGCCGGCCGCGCCCACCGCGCCCTGGACCCGGAGAGCGCGGCGGCCCTGGCCGACTGGAAGGCGCGGGTCCGGCGCTGCTGGCCGCGGGTGGCCGTCGACCATGTGGAGACGGGGACGGCCCCCGGCACGGGCGGCGTCGCCGAACTGGGCTCCACGCTCTCGCTCCGGGTCCGGGTCGCGCTGGACGAACTCACCCCCGAGGACGTCGAGGTGCAGGCCGTGGCCGGACGGGTCGACGGGGAGGACCGGATCACCGACGGGTCGGCGGTGGCGCTCAAGCCGGCGGGCGGCCGGGACACCGAGGGCCGCTGGCTGTACGAGGGGCCGCTCGCGCTGAACCGCACCGGGCCGTTCGGCTACACGGTGCGGATCCTGCCCGCCCATCCGCTGCTGGCGAGCGGGGCGGAACTCGGCCTGGTCGCCGTGCCGCCGGAGAACGGCGGCGAGGCGGCGGGCGTGCTGCTGCGCTGACCCGCCGCCGCGACGGCGCGCCCGCCGGGCCGCCGGAGTGCGGCGGGCGGCGGGCATGTGGAAGGGCGGTGCCCGGGGACGAGGAAGGACGCCCCCGGGCACCGCCCGGTTCGTTTCGTCACCGCCGGCCCGGGATCACCGGGCCCCGCGGGGACGGAAGGAGGTCACTTGACGTTGACGCCCTTCCAGGCGGCCTCGACACCCTTGACCTCGGCGCTGTCGGCCTTGTACAGGTCGGTCGCGGCCTTCACGGTCGCCTCACGCGCACCCTTGTAGTCGGTGTTCGTGGTCATGTAGCTGGTGAGGGCCTTGAACCAGATCTTCTCGGCCTTCTCCCGGCCGATGCCCTCGACCTTGGAGTCGTCCGCGGTCGGGCTGTCGTACTTGACGCCGTTGATCTCCTTGGCGCCGCTGCCCTCGGACAGCAGGTAGAAGAAGTGGTTGGCGACGCCCGAGGAGTGGTGCACGTCCTCGTTGCCGACGTCCTTGGACCAGTTGTCCGCGGACTGGCCGTCCTTGCTCGGCTTGTCCATGTAGCGCAGCGGCTTGCCGTCGCCCGCGATGTCGATCTCCTCGCCGACGAGGTAGTCGCCGACGTCCTCCTTGTTCTTGGCGCTGAACTCGACGGCGGCACCGAAGATGTCGGAGGTGGCCTCGTTCAGGCCGCCGGACTCACCGCTGTACTCCAGACCGGCGGTGGCGGAGGTGACGCCGTGCGTCATCTCGTGGGCCGCCACGTCGATCGAGGTGAGCGGCTTCTTGTCGCCCTCCCCGTCGCCGTAGGTCATGCAGAAGCAGCTGTCCTCCCAGAAGGCGTTGACGTACGCCTTGCCGTAGTGGACCCGGGAGGTGGCACCCTTGCCGTCGCCCTTGATGCCGTTCCGGTTGTGCACCTTCTTGTAGTAGTCCCAGGTCAGCTGGGCGCCGTAGTGGGCGTCGACGGCGGCGGTCTGCTTGTCGTCCGCCTTGCCGGTGCCCCACTTGTCGTCCTCGTCCGTGAGGGTCTTGCCCTCGCCGGACTCGCTGTTGCCGAGGTCCTTGGTGGTGTGGTCGCCCCGGTCGCCGTCCTTCATGGCGAAGCCCGAGCCGTCCTTGGAGGTGGTCAGGTCGACCTTGCCGCTGTACTGGCTCTCGCCGGCACCGGTGTGGACGGCCTGGTACTCGTAGAGCTTCTCGCCGGTCTTCGCGTCGGAGACGACGTGCAGCTCGCTCGGCGTGCCGTCCTTCTGGAAGCCGCGGGTGACGGTCTCCCAGGCGAGGACGGGCTTGCCGGAGGCGGCCCAGATCACCTTGCGGGGCTCGGCGCCCTTGGCGGCCTTGGCACCCTCGGCGCGGACGGCGCTCTTCAGCGCGCTCTTCTCGGCGGTGGCCGGCGCGACGGTCGCCTTGGTGCTGGCGACGGCGATGGTGGCCTTCGTGGACTTGGTGACGCCCTCGGACTTACCGCTCTTCGCCTTGTGGACGATCATGTCGCCACCGAGGACCGGAAGGCCCTCGTAGGTGCGCTCGTAGCGCGTGTGGGTCGTGCCGTCGCCATCCTTCACGACGTCCCGGACGACCAGCTTCTCCTTGGCCCCGAGGCCGAGCGCCTTCGCGTCCGCGGCCTTGGTGGCGTTGGCCTCCTGCAGCAGCGTGACGCGCTGCGAGGCGGAGAGCTTCATCGGCTGCGCCTTGGAAGCGGTGTCCCCGGCGGGACTGGCGTCGGCCGATCCCGCGATCCCGGCGGCGAGCAGTCCGCCCGCGGCGATGGAGGCCGCGACGATGCGCACGCGGTTCTTGCGGGATATGTGGGGGGTAGCAGAGCTCACTCGAACTCCTCCTGGTGTGTGGGGGGTTAGGAGGTGCGGGTGTTGATGTGGTGCGAGGAGAGACTCCCATTGCGATGCGAACATGTCATCGGGTGAGACCGAGGTTGGCCGGAAATCGTCCGTTACCCAAAGATCGCGGTCCGGAAGACGGACAGGCCCCGGGGGGCGCATCGGAGCCCAACGGCCCTGCGAAGCCCGGGAAAGCGCAGGCGGCGGCGCCCGGGGAGGGGTGCTCCCCGGGCGCCGCCCGGTGTTGCCAGGAGTTCCCGACTGCCGGAAAAGGCCCGTCAGAAGGTCAGCTTCCAGCTGTTGATGCGGCCGGTGTCGACCGAGTACACGTCCTGGACCTTGAGCTTCCAGGTGCCGCTCGCCGCCTCGGAGGAGGCGTTGACGGTGTACGTGGTCTTCACGTCGGCGGCCGAGTCGAACGCGCTGGAGTTCTTCAGCCGGTAGGCCGTCCCGTCCGGCGCGACCAGGTCGATGACGAGGTCACCCCGGTAGCTGTGGATGATGTCCACGTCCACCTTCAGGGCGCTCGGCGCGTTGCCGGCGCGGCTGACGTTGATCGGTGAGGTGACCGCGGCACCGGCGTCCGGGATGGCGACGTCGTCGGTGTTCTCGAAGACGCTGCCGCCGCCGCTGGTGCTGACGGTCCAGGTGAACGACGCCGTACCGGTCTTGCCGGCCGAGTCCTTCACCGTCACGGTCACATTGCTGGTGCCCGCGGTCGTCGGCGTACCGGAGATCAGACCGGTCGAGGCGTTGATGGACAGGCCCGCCGGGAGGCCGGTCGCGGAGTAGGTCAGCGCGCCCGTGGTGCTGCTGGTCGCCTTGATCTGCAGGCTGGCGGGCTGTCCGACGGTGCTGCTCTGGTTGCCCGGGCTGGTGACGGAGACACCGTCGGTGATCCGGGTGCCGACGTTCACCGCGGCCCAGGTGTTGGCCACCGTGTTGTACGTGGCGCTGCCCTGGCCGAACAGATCGGCAGCGGCCTGCAGGGTGGCCGTCCGGGCGGCCGCGTAGTTGGTGTTGGCCGTCATCCGCTCGGTGAGGGCCTTGAACCAGATCTTCTCGGCGTTGGCGCGGCCGATGCCCGGGACGGGCTGGTTGTCGTAGGTCGGGCTGTCGTAGGAGACACCGTTGACGACCTTCTGGCCGCTGCCCTCGGACAGCAGGTAGAAGAAGTGGTTGGCGACGCCCGAGGAGTAGTGGACGTCCACGTTGCCGATGCCCGAGTACCAGTTGTCCTTGGACGAGCCGTCCTTGCTCGGCTTGTCCATGTAGCGCAGCGGGGTGCCGTCGCCGTTGATGTCGATCTTCTCGCCGACCAGGTAGTCGCCCGGGTCCGAGGTGTTGTTCGCGTAGAACTCCACGGTGGCGGCGAAGATGTCCGAGGTCGCCTCGTTGAGGCCGCCGGACTCACCGCTGTAGACGAGCTTGGCGGTGGCCGCGGTCACGCCGTGGCTCATCTCGTGCGCCGCGACGTCCATGGAGGTGAGCGGCTTGGCGTTGCCGGAGCCGTCGCCGTAGGTCATGCAGAAGCAGGAGTCCTGCCAGAAGGCGTTGACGTAGTTGTTGCCGTAGTGCACCCGGGAGTACGCACCGACGCCGTCGCCGCGGATGCCGCTGCGGCCGTGCACGTTCTTGAAGTAGTCCCAGGTCTCCGCGGCGCCGTAGTGGGCGTCCACGCCCGCGGTCTGGGTGTTGGACGGCTTGCCGTCGCCCCAGACGTCGTCGGCGTCGGAGAAGAGCGTGCCGGTGCCCGACGACCCGTGGTTCAGGTCGTAGGTCTTGTGGCTGCCCCGGGTGGTGTCGGTCATCGTGTACGACGGCGCGGTGCCGATGGTGACCTTGCCGCTGTACTGGCTGTTGCCGGTGCCGTTGACCACGGCCTGGTACTGGTACAGGGTCTTCCCGGTCCGCGCGTCGGTGATGACGTGCAGCTCATTGGGGGTTCCGTCGTGCTGCAGGCCGCCGACGACGGTCTCCCAGGCGAGGACGGGCTTGCCGTCGGCCACCCAGACCACCTTGCGCGGGGCCCGGTCGGCGTCGGCCCGCTTCGAGCCCTCCGCCTTCGCGGCCTTCACCGCGGTGCGCTCGGCCGTGCCGGCGGACACCCGCGGGGTGGTGCCGGCGACGGCGATCCGGGACTTCACCGCCTTGGTGACGCCCTCGACCGAACCGCCCTTGGTCTCGTGCACGACGAGGTCGCCGCCGAGGACGGGCAGGCCCGCGTAGGTGCGCTCGTAGCGGGTGTGCGTGGTGCCGTCGGCGTTGCGCACGACGTCCCGGACGACCAGCTTCTCCTTCGACCCGAGGCCGAGGGTCTTCGCGGTCGCGGCCTTGGTGGCGTCGGCCTCGCGGAGCAGCTCCGCCCGCTGCGCGGGGGAGAGCTTGGCGGGCAGTGCGCCGGGGTCGGGCTTCGCGAACGCGGCGGTGGTCCGGGCGTCACCGTCCGGACGGGCCGCGGCGGTTCCGGTCTGGACGCCGACGGCGAGCATGGCCGTGACGGCGACGAGCGCTCCGGTCGCGACGGCGCGGCGCCCGGGTGTGCGGGGGGTTCGTCTCACGCGGAACTCCTTCTGCTGCGGCCGCGCCAGGGTGTGCGCGGCCAGGGGGACCGGACGGCCTGGGGTGCCGCCGGGCAGAACAAGCAGTTCGCAGAACAGGTGGAACCTGGAAGAACAGGCAGGACCTGGAAGAACAGGTGGAACCTGGAGCTACAGGTGACCTGGAGGTGCAGGTGGACCTGGGAGTACAGGTGGACCTGGGATGACGTGCCGAGGTGCGGACCGCGGGGCACGGCATGGCGCCTGTGGGGGAGCCGTGCGGCGGTCGAGGGAAGAGTCCCACCCCGCACCCATGAATGTCAGGAGCGTGTCAATAAGTTGGCCGGAAAACGTTCGTTGGGCGCGGAACGGCGCCCGCATAGCGAACGGCTACGCGGCGCCGGCCGGGACGGCCGGAGGCGACCGGGCGCTCCGGGGAAAGCGCGTGAGGGGCGGAAACGGCGGCGGAATCGGAAGCGGAATCGGCGGCGGGATCGCAGGCGTTGCCGGACGAGGCGTCCTGCGTGGAGCCGTCGGCGCGGTGGGCAGTCATCACCGGCGGGACTACGGTCGGCCACTGACACCCCTCATCCGGTTTTCCACCGGTCCGGGCGAGTCTCCACCGGGTGGCCGACCGCCCGGAACAGCACCGCCGCCCGGGCCGGCAGCAGGAACGGCGAGCCGGCCGCGTGCCGGGTGCCCGGCGCCCGGGTCTGGTCCTCCCGCGCGGTGTCCACCAGCAGTTCGTACCCCGTCGCCCACGGCCCGCCCGGCAGTACGAAGCGGCCGGGCTCGGGGTCGGCGTGCAGCACGGCCAGGAAGCTGTCGTCGGTCAGCGGCCGGCCCTGCTCGTCGCGCTGCGGCAGGTCCCGCCCCGAGAGGTACATCCCGAGCGTCGCGGTCGGCGCGTACCAGTCGGCCTCGGTCATCTCCCGCCCCTCCGCGGTGAACCAGGCCAGGTCCCGCAGCCCGCCCGGCCCCTGCGCGCGGCCGGAGAAGAACGCCCCGCGGCGCAGCACCGGATGGGCGTGGCGCAGCGCGATCAGCCGGGAGGCCAGCTGGGTCAGGGCCCGCCAGCCGGGGTCGTCCAGCAGCGACCAGTCGACCCAGCCGGTCTCGTTGTCCTGGCAGTACGCGTTGTTGTTGCCGCCCTGGGTGCGGCCGAGTTCGTCGCCCGCGACCAGCATCGGAACCCCGGTGGACAGCAGCAGGGTGGTGAGCAGGCCGCGCAGCTGACGGCGGCGGAGCGCCAGGACCGCGGGGTCGTCCGTGGGGCCCTCGGCGCCGCAGTTCCAGGACCGGTTGTCGTCGGTGCCGTCGCGGTTGCCCTCGCCGTTCGCCTCGTTGTGCTTGCGCTCGTAGGACACCAGGTCGCGCAGGGTGAAGCCGTCGTGCGCGGTGACGAAGTTGACGGAGGCCTGTGGGCGCCGGCCGCCCCAGGCGTAGAGGTCGCTGGAGCCGGACAGCCGGTAGCCGAGGTCCCGGACGTCCGGCAGCGCGCCGCGCCAGAAGTCGCGCACCGCGTCCCGGTACCGGTCGTTCCACTCGGTCCACAGCGGGGGGAACGCCCCGACCTGGTACCCGCCGGAGCCGACGTCCCATGGCTCCGCGATCAGCTTCACCCGGCGCAGCACCGGGTCCTGGGCGATCACCGCGAGGAAGGGGGAGAGCATGTCGACGTCGTGCATGGCGCGGGCCAGTGCCGAGGCCAGGTCGAAGCGGAAGCCGTCGACGCCCATCTCCGTCACCCAGTAGCGCAGCGAGTCGGTGATCAGCCGCAGCACGGGGGGCTGGACGACCTGGAGGGTGTTGCCGCACCCGGTGTAGTCGGCATAGCGCCGCGGGTCCTGCTGCAACCGGTAGTAGCCGCGGTTGTCGATGCCGCGCAGCGAGAACATCGGCCCCAGCTCGCCCGCCTCGGCCGTGTGGTTGTAGACCACGTCGAGGATCACTTCGATGCCGGCGGCGTGCAGCGCCCGCACCATCCTCTTGAACTCGCCCACCTGCTGGCCGCGGGTCCCGGACGCGGAGTACCCGCCGTGCGGCGCGAAGTAGCCGACGGAGTTGTAGCCCCAGTAGTTGCGCAGGCCCCGCCGCAGCAGATGGTCCTCGTGCGCGAACTGATGCACCGGCAGCAGCTCCACGGCCGTCACCCCGAGCCGGGTCAGATGCTCGACGGCGGCCGGGTGCCCCAGCCCCGCGTAGGTGCCGCGCAGCCGCTCCGGCACCCCCGGGTGGCGCATGGTGAAGCCGCGCACATGCAGCTCGTAGATGACCGAGTCGGCCCACGGTGTCTTGGGGCGGCGGTCGTCGGACCAGTCGTCGTCGTCATGGACCACGACGGACTTGGGGACGAACGGCGCCGAGTCCCGGTCGTCCCGGACGGTGTCCGCTACGTGCTGCTGCGGCCAGTCCCGCACGTGCCCGTAGACCTCCGGCGGCAGCGGCCCGCCGCCCCCGGGGCCGGTGAACTCCCCGTCCACGGCGCGGGCGTACGGGTCCAGCAGCAGCTTGGCGGGGTTCCAGCGGGCGCCGGTCCACGGGTCCCAGCGGCCGTGCACCCGGAAGCCGTACCGCTGCCCGGGGCGTACGCCGGGCACGAAGCCGTGCCAGATCTCGTGGGTCAGCTCGCCCAGCGGGCGGCGGGTCTCGGCCCCGTCGGCGTCGAACAGGCAGACCTCCACCGCCTCCGCGCCGCGCGCCCACAGGGCGAAGTTGGTCCCGGACGTCCCGTCGGCGGCGGTCCGGAACCGGGCGCCGAGCGGCTGCGGGCTGCCGGGCCGGGCGGCCGGCGGCGCCGCGGCCGCCCCGGGCTGCGCCGGGGCCGCTGCCTGCGCCGGTGGTGAGCCCGGATGCGGTCCGTCCGCCGCGGCGGGAAGCCCGTCCCGCACGTCCGCCTGTTCGGGTGCGCTCGACACGTGGCAGCCTCCCGCGGCTCATGACCGGGCCGGGCCCGCGGCGCCCCGGCCGCGGCCCGACCCTGCTGGTCCTTCCCCCTGTTCTGCCCGCTCGGGGGCTCGCCCTCACACCGGCGTCCGGCCTCACGTTCGTTTCCCTCGCGGGGGTGCGATCGTTGGGCTCCGCGTGAAAAAGGTTGCGAGGCGCCTACGGCGCGCAGCTGCGGGGCTCGCCACGGCCGCCCTGCTGGTGGCGGCGGCCGCGTGCGGCCAGTCGGGCACCGCCCTCGGGGAACGGCCGCTGCCCGCGGACCGCCCCGTCATCGCCGTCACTCCGCTGGACGGCGCCCGGGGCGTCCGGCCCCGGTCGCCGGTGCGGGTCACGGTGTCCGGCGGCCGGCTGGAGCGGGTCCGGGTGGTCCGGACGGGGGACGCCCGGGACCGGCCCGTGGCCGGGCGCGTCAGCGGGGACGGCCGCCGCTGGCGCCCGTTGGCCGGCCCGTTCCGGCTGCGCGGCCGGTACACCGTGGACGCGGTGGCGGTCGACCGGCACGGCCGCCGCACCGCCCGGCACACCACCTTCACCACGTTCGTGCCCCGGCACCGGTTCATCGGCTACTTCCGGCCGGAGCACCGGTCCCTGGTCGGCACCGGCATGATCGTGTCGTTCGAGTTCAACCGGCCCGTCACCCGCCGCGCGGCGGTCGAGCGCGGGATCCGGGTGACCGCGTGGCCCCCGGTCGCCGTCGCGGCGCACTGGTTCGGCGGCCGGCGGCTGGACTTCCGGCCGCGCGCGTACTGGAGGCCCGGCACCGAGGTCTCCGTCCGGCTGCGGCTGCGGGACGTGCAGGGCGCGCCGGGGGTGTTCGGCGTGCAGCACAAGACGGTGCGGTTCACCGTGGCCCGCAGCCAGGTCAGCCGGCTGGACGCGGCGGCCCACACGCTCACCGTGTGGCGCGACGGCCGGCGGGCCGCGACGCTGCCGGCCACCGCCGGCGAACCGGCCAATCCGACCTACAACGGACGGATGGTGATCATGGAACGGCACGAGGTGACCCGGATGAACGGGGACACGGTCGGCTTCGGCGGTGAGTACGACATCGAGGACGTGCCGCACGCCATGCGGCTGACCACCTCGGGGACCTTCCTGCACGGCAACTACTGGGCCCCGCCCAGCACGTTCGGCGTGGCCAACACCAGCCACGGCTGCATCTCGCTGCGCGACGTGCGCGGCGGCGGTGCCCCGACGCCCGCCCGCTGGTTCTACGAGAGCTCGCTGATCGGCGACGTGGTGGAAGTGGTGCGCAGCGCCGACCGCACGGTCGCCCCGGACAACGGCCTCGGCGGCTGGAACATGCCCTGGCGGCAGTGGCGGACGGGCTCGGCCCTGCGCTGAGGCGCTCTGCACGCGAGGCGTTCTGTACTGAGACGCCCTGCACTTGAGACGCCCTGCACTTGGGACGTCCCGCACTTGGGACGTCCCGCACTTGAGACGTCCTGCACTTGGGGCGCCCTGCACTTGGGACGTGCAGCGCTGAGACGTCCAGTGCTGGGGATGTCCGGTGCTGAGACCTCCTGGGCTGAGACCTCTTGGGCTGAGGCGTCCCTGTGCTGAGGTGTCCCTGGGCTGAGATTTCCGCGCGCCGGAACAACCGCCCGTACCGCTATTCCCTGCCGAAACCGCCCCGCACGGAACGGAGTCCGCCTTCCCGCCGTCTCCCCCTGCGAAGCCCCGCACCGCCGCACTCGGGTACCCCCGCGCATCCGCCGGACGCCCGGCCGACTTGGGACTGATCCGTGACCTTCACGGGGATTTCTCTTCCACGGCGGTGTGGTTATCTAGCAGCGTGCGCGCCGTTTTGCGCGTGCGGGGGAAGCGTGGCGGGCCGTACCGGGGCCCGTGCGAGGGGAGAACCAAGTGAACGTGCAGCCGATATCGGGGGCGCCGGGCGTTCGGCGGAGTCGGCAGGGGGCCAGGGCCCTGCTCGCGGTGGTGAGCGGGGCCTTTCTGCTGGCCGTGACCGGGTGCGGCCCGGACGCCGGGGCGGACGAGGGCAGGGGCGGGGGCGACGGCTCGAAGCGGTCCGAGGCCGTGGTCGGCATCGCCCCCAAGGACGGCGCCAAGGACGTGGAGACCAGCGACGGTCTCGAGGTCACCGCCGAGAAGGGCCGGCTCAGCTCGGTCAAGGTCCGGGACTCCAAGGGCAATCGGATCGCCGGGAAGGTCACCGAGGGCGGGAAGCTCTGGAAGCCCACCGGGCACCTGGCCGCGTCGACCGAGTACACCGTGGACGCGGTCGCCGAGGACTCCGAGGGGCGGCAGTCCGCCGAGCACTCCAGCTTCACCACGCTGGTGCCGAAGAACACCTTCGTCGGCCACTTCACGCCGGAGGACGGTTCCGAGGTCGGCGTGGGCATGCCGGTCTCCATCCGGTTCAGCCGGGGCATCACCGACCCGGCCGCCGTCGAGCGGGCCGTCACGGTGAAGGCCTCGCCGGCGGTGCCCGTCGAGGGCCACTGGTTCGGCAACGACCGGCTGGACTTCCGTCCGGAGAAGTACTGGAAGCCCGGCACCGAGGTGACGCTGAGCCTGAACCTCGACGGGGTCGAGGGCCGGCCGGGGGTCTACGGCAAGCAGGTGAAGAAGGTGAAGTTCACCATCGGCCGCAGCCAGGTGAGCACCGTCGACGCCGAGAAGAAGACGATGGCCGTCGAGCGCGACGGCAAGGTGATCAAGACGATCCCGATCACCGCGGGCGCTCCGGCGACCACCACGTACAACGGTGCGATGGTGATCAGCGAGAAGCACGAGGTGACCCGTATGAACGGGGACACGGTCGGCTTCGGCGGTGAGTACGACATCAAGGACGTGCCGCACGCGATGCGGCTCAGCAACTCCGGCACCTTCCTCCACGGCAACTACTGGGCCGGGTCGTCCGTGTTCGGCAGCGTCAACGCCAGCCACGGCTGCGTCGGTCTCTCCGACATCCGGGGCGGCGGCGACAACGGGACCCCGGCCGCCTGGTTCTTCAACAAGTCGATCCTCGGCGACGTGGTGGTCGTGAAGAACTCGAACGACAAGAAGATCGCGCCGGACAACGGCCTCAACGGCTGGAACATGGACTGGGACGAGTGGAAGGCGCCGCAGTAGCGCCCGGACTCCCCTGACGGGCCCGGTGCCGCTGATCTCCGGCGGCACCGGGCCCGTCGGTGTCCGCCCCCTCTTCCGGGGGGAGACCCCTCGGCGCCCGGCCGTTAACCTGCGGGCATGACTGTGCATCTTGAGGTCGCCGACGGCGTCGGCACCATCCGGCTCGACCGCCCGCCGATGAACGCACTGGACATCGCCACCCAGGACCGGCTCAAGGAGCTCGCCGAGGAGGCGACCCGGCGGGACGACATCCGCGCGGTGATCCTCTGGGGCGGGGAGAAGGTGTTCGCGGCCGGCGCGGACATCAAGGAGATGCAGGCCATGGATCACGCGGCCATGGTGGCCCGGTCCCGCGCCCTGCAGGACTCCTTCACCGCCGTCGCCCGGATCCCCAAGCCGGTGGTCGCCGCCGTCACCGGGTACGCCCTCGGCGGCGGCTGCGAACTGGCGCTCTGCGCCGACATCCGCATCGCCGGGGAGAACGCCAAGCTCGGCCAGCCGGAGATCCTGCTCGGGCTGATCCCGGGCGCGGGCGGCACCCAGCGGCTGTCCCGGCTCGTCGGCCCGTCCCGGGCCAAGGACCTGATCTTCACGGGCCGCCAGGTGAAGGCGGACGAGGCGCTGGCCATCGGACTGGTCGACCGGGTCGTCCCGGCCGGTGAGGTGTACGAGCAGGCGCACGCCTGGGCCGCGAAGCTCGCCCAGGGCCCGGCCATCGCGCTGCGGGCCGCGAAGGAGTCGGTCGACGTCGGTCTGGAGACGGACATCGACTCCGGCCTCGCCGTCGAACGGAACTGGTTCGCGGGCCTGTTCGCCACCGAGGACCGGGAGACCGGTATGCGCAGCTTCGTGGAAGAGGGGCCGGGCAAGGCCAAGTTCCGCTGATGTCCGGTGTGCTGGTCCCCCGCGGCGGGAGCGCCACCCCGTGGCGCCGCCGGCTCGGAACCCGTCCGGGGGACCGGCCCCGTCTTAAGTCAGCCTTAAGGCATATCCGGACCGGAACGCACAGCGATCGGCCGCGTGCGGGGTGTCAGCGCAGGTCGGGCCGGACTCCGGAGGCCGTTCCTGCCGCTGGCACATGCCCCGGGCGGTGTGCGCGGGCACGTGATCCACTCAAAGTAATCCCTTGGTTCCGCCCCGTGATCCCTTCCGGGCGGCCATGATGGAGGGCATGGCGGGCCTCGAGGGAGTGGAACAGCCGCGGCGGCGCACCGGCACCACCGCGGCGCGGTGGGTGCCGTCCGTGGCGGACGAGCGGGCGATGCAGGCCCTCGAAACGGTCGGCGATCCGACGGTCGACGAGGTGAGTCTGCCGTCCCTCCCCGAATCGGCGGCCACTGCGCGCCGGCTGACCCAGGCGGTCGTGCTGCGGCACTGGGCGCTCTCCGCCCAGCTCGCCGAGCACGCCGTGCTGCTGGTCTCCGAACTCGTCGGCAATGCCGTACGGCACACCGGTGCCCGCACCTTCGGGCTGCGGATGCTGCGCCGCCGCGGCTGGATCCGGATCGAGGTGCGCGACCCCTCGCGGGGGCTGCCCTGTCTGATGCCGGTGCGCGAGATGGACGTCAGTGGCCGCGGGCTGTTCCTGGTGGACAAGCTCTCCGACCGGTGGGGCGTCGACCTGCTGCCCCGGGGCAAGACGACCTGGTTCGAGATGCGGGTCACCGACCGCTGAGCCCGGCTGCCGAGCCCCGGTCGCCGGGCTCCGGCCCCGGTTCCTCGCGCCTCGCGCGCCGGGGAGTGTTGCCGGGGCCGCCGGATCCGCCCTGGCCGGCCGCTTCGGAGACGCCCGGTCCGGAGTCGCTCGGCCCGTCGCCTCCACTCGGTCCCGGAAGGCGAAGAGGCCCCCGGTGCGTCGTCGTGCGACTGCGGCGGGGGCCTCTTCGTTCTCCGCCGGGAGCGAGGGGGTGTGATCCACGGCGGAGCAGGACGACCGTGCCCGGGTCAATGGGGTGGCGCGTCGCTGATGACTATGGCAGACGGGGTGCCGCCAGCCAAAGGTTCATATCCCGGTATTGACCTATATGAGCGATAGAAACTTCAACGATCAAAGGCCGCCCCCGCCGTCAGCCTCACAAACGTCGGGGAATGGTGTAACGGCCATACGATTCCTTGATCGCGGCTACTCTGTGTGACGATGACACGCATGGCCGCTCATTCCGGTCAATAGCGGTCATGGCGTACCGGCTGGCCTTCAATGGGCCGCGTGAGATCCCGCCTCGTCCGCGCCACCCTGCTGCTCGCCGCCGCGGCTCTCGCCGCCGCCGGCTGCTCGACCGGTTCCGCCGGCAGCCGCACCGCCGTCGACGGCACCCGCTCCCCGTCCCCCGGCGGTTCCGCCCGGGCAGCCCGCGCCGCGGCGGCCGGGCTGCCCGGTATGCCGCCGGTCCTCGACCCGCGGGACGTCTACGCCGCCGACCGGCCCGGCCGGCTCTCCCCGGTGGTGAAGGACTTCCCGTCCCGGGTCTACGTGCCGAACACCAACTCCGGCACCGTGTCGGTCATCGACCCGAAGACCTACAAGGTGGTCGACACCCTGAAGGTCGGGGTGCAGCCGCAGCACGTGGTGCCGTCCTGGGATCTGAAGACGCTCTGGGTGAACAACAACCGCGGCCACACCCTGACCCCGATCGACCCGGCCACCGGCAGGGCGGGCAAGCCCGTCGACGTGCACGACCCGTACAACCTCTACTTCACGCCCAACGGCCGGTACGCGGTGGTGATGGCCTCCCTCGACCGGGAGCTGGTCTTCCGCGACCCGCACACCATGGCCGTCAGGAAGAAGGTGCCGGTCTCCTGCTACGGCGTGAACCATGCCGACTTCTCCGCCGACGGCCGGTACTTCGTCGTCTCCTGCGAGTTCTCCGGGGAACTCCTCAAGGTCGACACCGAGCGGATGAAGGTGATCGGACAGCAGCGGCTGCCCTTCCGGGGCGCGATGCCCCAGGACGTCAAGATCTCCCCGGACGGGCGGACCTGGTTCATCGCGGACATGATGGCGCACGGCGTCTGGGTCCTCGACGGCGACCGGTTCACCACCCCGAAGCTGCTGCCCACCGGCAAGGGCGCGCACGGGCTGTACGTCAGCCGGGACTCCCGGACGATGTACATCTCCAACCGAGGCGAGGGCACCGTCTCGCTCTACGACTTCGCCTCCCGCAAGCTGACGAAGAAGTGGCGGCTGCCGGACGGCGGCAGCCCCGACATGGGCGGCGTCTCGGCCGACGGCAAGGTGCTGTGGCTGTCCGGCCGGTACGACTCCGAGGTGTACGCGATCGACACCCGCACCGGGAAGCAGCTGGCGCGTATCCCGGTCGGCGGCGGCCCGCACGGCCTCGCCGTCTATCCCCAGCCGGGCCGGTACTCGCTCGGGCACACGGGCATCTTCCGCTGACGCCCCGGCACAGGGGCCCGGCAGGCCGAGAGCGCGCACCCGACGCCGCGGAGCCCGCCCTCCGGGCGGACGACGGGAGTTCGACGACCGGGACCTGGCCCCGGGAGCCGGAACGGGGAGGACCTGGCCCCCCGGGAGCCGGAACGGGGAGCGGATAATCTGTGCGCGTCAGCAAGAAGACACCGAAGGGGTGGACCAGTGGCGGACATCGACGAGGCACGGCGCGCGTTCGACCGGTACGACGTGAACAAGGACGGCCTGATCTCGGCCACCGAGTACAAGAGCGTGATGGCTCAGCTCGGCGACCCCTTCGTCACCGAGACCGTGGCCCAGGCCGTGATCAACAGCGCCGACGGCAACGGTGACGGCCTGCTCTCCTTCGACGAGTTCTGGTCGACCCAGCAGCACTGACCTCGGACGGGGCGGCGCCGGCGAGTGCCGCGCCGCCCCTCGTCCTCAGGGATCCTCAAGGGCGGCCGGGCCGCTGGGTGCTCGCCCGCCGTCGGCGGTCGTTGCACAGCAGGCACTTGCCGTAGCCGGGCGGCAGCGGGTCCTCCGGGTCTCCGTACAGCGGGTCGACCGCGCCGCGGGGGTGCTGGGAGCAGCCCGTGGCGCCGTGTTCGCCGGACAGCGCGCCGGCAGCGGCGAGCGCCCGGCGCAGCGCGTCGACGAGGGCGGCCGCCTGCTCCCCGGACGGGTCGGCCTCCAGGGCGAACGCGATGTCGCCGGCCGAACTCAGCGCGGTCCGCAGTTCGCGCAGTTCTGCGTAGTTCATGCTCCGGAGCCTAGGCGCCCGCACCGACACCGCCGGATGTCCGGTGGCCCGGCGTACCCCACGTGCAGGTTTTCGCGACGCCGGGGCGCGGGATGCGTTCCGCCGTCACCGGCGGGTCGGAAGCTGCCGACAGGCCCGGTTCGCCCCCCAGGAACCGCCCCGCTCAGGCCTCAGGCTCCGGGTCCGGGCTCCGGCTCCGGCTCGGGCCGCTCCACCGACGCGGCGACCTCCGCGAGGTCCTTCTCGATCGACTGGCTCACCGACTTGGCGCCGAGCCCGCCGAAGAGCTTGGTCAGCACCCCGGCGAAGCCGCCCGGCGGACGGGCCGTGAAGGTCATGCGCACCGTCGTCGCGTCCGTGCCCTCCGGGCTCAGCGCGAACGCGGAGGTGTAGTGGGCGCCGCGCGAGTCGGCCTCGACGACGAAGCCCTCCGGCTTCCCGCACGCCGTGACGTACATCTCCTCGGTGGCTTCCCTGCCGAGCATCCGCCGCGTCTCGCGCCACCGGGTGCCCTCGGCGAACGGCCCCGGGGTGAGCACCTCGACCCGCTCCACACCACTGAGGATGCGCGGGGCCGACTCCAGATCGGTCAGCGCGTCCCAGACCCGGTCGACCGGCGCCGCGATCCGCCGCTCGACGACGACCTCCGTATCAGTCATGGACCTCTCCTGACGCCGATCACCCAGCATCACCACCCTGGCACCCGGCCGGAGGGCCCGCTACCGGAGCGGGCGGGGCGCGGCCCGGGACGGGGTCCCGTGGCCGGTCACGGCGTCGCCGGGGCCGGTCCGCGGACGCACGGTGCGCAAACTCTTTCTATTTGACAACTGTGTCCATGAGGCAACAATCTTGCTCCGGCGGGACCGCGTCGCTCCGACGTGCCCGCACCCGCGCCGGGGGGAGGGCGCGGACCGGGAGACGACGGGGAGGTGCAGGCGGTGGCGGGCAGCGCGGACCGGCGGACGGGCCGATGCGCCGGACGCGGTGGTCAGGCCGACTGCGCGTCCCGGTCCGGTGCGCCGACGCCGTGTCCGGGCGCCGCGTCCTCGACCGCCGTGCGGAAGCCGGTCAGCCCCTCGACCAGGCCCTTCCGGGCCGTGGGGGACATGCCGCCGATGACGGCGAGCAGTGCCTCCTCGCGCCGGGCCCGGAGGTCGCGGAGGTACGACTTGCCGCGGCCGGTCAGCCACAGCTCCAGCTCCCGCCGGCTCACCGGGCTGGGAGCGCGCTCGACGAACCCGAGTGCCTGGAGGCGGTCGCACAGCCGGCTGACCGAGGAGGGGGCCGAACCCAGGACTTCCCCGAGCGTGCGGAGGTTGATGCCCTCGTCGCGGTCGAGGATGTACAGCACCCGCAGCTGCGAGGGGGAGACGGGGGTGGACGACACCGCGTCCCGGCCGCGTTCCCACAGGACCTCGAGCAACTCGATCACCTCACGGGCGGCGTGAGCGGCATCGCGAGCGCGTCGGGGGGATGGTGCGGGATTCACATGCCCAACTCTGACACCCCGGATCGGGCTTGTCAGCCCCGGGGGCCGTTACGCGCTTTGCCTCCCCTTTGCAGACCTCTCGGACAGCAGCTCACGCAGAAAGCGATCGTCGAACGGTGGACAGCTTTGCGGCTGTGGAGCGCGCCCTGCGCGGTGCCGCGCCCCACGAACTCCCGGACGTGGTCCGGGCCACGCTGGTGAAGCACTACGCGGCCACCGCCGTCAGCCTGCTCATGGCCGACTACGGGGCGACCACCCTCCGGCCGGTCGACGTCCTCCCGTCCGCCGCGGAACCGCTGTTCGTGCATGCCAGCACCCCCGGCCGGGCCTTCGGCGCGCAGCGGCCCCAGGTCTCGTCCGGCGGCACCCCGCCCGTCGTCACCGCCCATCTGCCGGTGACCGTGCGCGGCGACCGGCTGGGCGTCCTGACCGTCACCCTGCCCGGGGCCCGGTACTCGCCGGAGGTGCTGAGCGAACTCGGCGACATCTCCGAGATCCTCGGCCGGGAGATCGTCGTGGCCGCGCGCGACACCGATCTGTATCTGCGGGCCCGCCGCGCCGACCGGCTCACCCTCGCCGCCGAGATGCAGTGGCAGCTGCTGCCGGGCCAGGCGTGCTCGCGGCCGGAGTTCGACCTCGGGGCGCAGCTCGAACCCGCGTACGCCGTCTTCGGCGACACCTTCGACTGGTCGACCTCCGCCGACCACCTCACGCTGACCGTGGCGAACGGCACCGGGGAGGGCATCGAGGCGGCCCTGCTGACCGGTCTCGCCGTCAACGCGCTGCGCAATGCCCGCCGGGCCGGGCTCGGCCTCGTCGACCAGGCCTGCCTGGCGGACCAGGCGGTCTACGGGCAGCACCGCGGCGCGGCCCACTTGTCGGTGCTGCTGCTCCGGTTCGAGCTGGCCACCGGGCGGATCGAGGTCGTCGACGCCGGATCGCCCCGCGTCTGGCGGCTGCGCGACGGCGCGCTGGAGCCGCTGGAGTTCGAGGCGCAGCTGCCGCTGGGGATGTTCGAGGACACCATCTACCAGACGCAGTACGCCCAGGTGCTGCCCGGCGACCGGCTGCTCTGCGTCAGCGAGGGGGTGTGCGACGCGGCGTCGCCCGCCGGCGAGCGCTACAGCGAGCGGGCGCTCGCCCGGGCCGTGACGAGCACCCGGCTGCTGCCCGCCTCCCAGGTCCCCCGGGCCCTGCTCCAGGAACTCGCGGGCCACTGCGGACGGCCGCCCCGCCCCGAGGACGACGCCCTCGTCCTCTGCCTCGACTGGCATGGCAGACCGTGAGGCCGGAACCAAGGCTCTCGCGCTCGGCGGCCTCCCGGATATCGTTGCGCCCGGACAACGGACTGCCCCTCGGTCGGCCTCGCCGCAGAACACTGCGCGCACGCCCTGTCGGGGACGGAGAACGGTGGTCGACGGGCTCCGGCGGAAGGAGACCCCGCGACGGAGTGTGGGGGTGGAGATGGACATGGCGGAGCTGACCGTCCGCCTGCCGGGCGAGGAGCCCGGCGCGGATCCGGACGCGGATCCCGGCGAGCTGGTGGTGCTGCTGGTCGAGGACGACCCGGGCGACGCGCTGCTGGTGGAAGAGCTGCTGGCGGACAGCCGGGTGTCGGCCCGGCTGCAGTGGGTCCAGTCCGTGGGGGACGCCTGCCGGGCGCTCACGGCGGGCGGGCCGCACTGCGTCCTGCTGGATCTGCACCTGCCCGACGCCCAGGGGCTCGGCGGCCTCGCCCGGGTCCTCCAGGCGGCTCCCCGGACCCCCGTGGTGGTGCTCACCGGGCTGGCCGAGGAGGGCGCGGGACTGGCGGCGGTGACCGCCGGCGCCCAGGACTACCTGGTCAAGGGGCGGGTGGAGCCCGATCTGTTCGGGCGGACCCTCCGCTACTCGATCCAGCGCAAGCAGGCCGAGCAGGCGGCGGCCGACCTCCAGGCCGAACGGCTGCGGGCGCAGGAGAACGCCCGGCTGGAACGCGGCCTGCTGCCCTCGCCCCTGCTGGACACCGCCGACGTCGAGGTGGTGACCCGCTACCGGCCCGGCCGGTCCCAGGCCCTGCTCGGCGGTGACTTCTACGACGTGGTGGAGGCGGAGGACGGCGTCGTCCACACCGTCATAGGCGACGTCTCCGGCCACGGGCCGGACGAGGCCGCGCTCGGGGTCTGCCTGCGCATCGCCTGGCGCACCCTGGTGCTCACCGGCGTCACCGGCCCCGACCTGCTGCGCCAGCTGGAACGCATCCTGACCGCCGAGCGGTCCGGCCCGGAGCTCTTCGCCACGGTGAGCACCCTCGCCCTGGAGCCGGACCGGCGCCGGGTCCGGGTCCTGCGCGCGGGCCACCCCGGACTGCTGCTCCGCAGCATGTCGGGGCCGCGCGGCTCCGAGCCGGTGGTCGACCTCGTGGAGCCCGAGTGCGGGCCGGCGCTGGGGCTGATCCCCGGGGCGGCCGACTGGCAGGAGGAGGAGCTCCGGCTGCCGGAGCGGGGCGCGCTGATGCTGTTCACCGACGGGCTGTTCGAGGGCCGTACCTCCGCGACCGGCTCCGCCCGGCTCGGGGAGGACGGGCTGACCGCACTGGCCCGCACCCATGCCCACCTGCCGGGACCCCGTTTCGTCGACGCCGTGATCTCCGGCGTCGAGACGATCGCCGCCCCCGGTGGCGGCCTCGCGGACGATGTCGCCGTCGTGCACCTCGAATGGAACGAGACCTGATGACCGAGCAGGAACCGGCGCCCGCGGGCCCCGCCGCCCGCGCCCCGAAGGTCCGCTTCCACCAGCGGCTCACGGTGCAGTCCTGGATCCACGTCCTGATAGCGGCGATGGCCGTGCTGGTGCTGACCTGCGCGGGCGTCGGCGCGGCGCTGCTGAGCCGGACCGGCGAGGCCACCGACCGGCTGGTCGACCGGATCTCCCCGGCGCGGGCGTCCACCCTCCGCCTGCAGACCGCCCTGGTCGACCAGGAGACCGGCATCCGCGGCTATCTGCTCAGCCGGGACCGGCAGTTCCTGCTGCCGTACGACCGCGGCCGGGCGACGGAACGGGCCGCGGTCCGCCGGATCGAGTCGCTGGTGGGCAACGATCCCCGGCTGGCCCGGGACCTCCACGGGGTCGTCGCGGCGGCCCGCGACTGGCGCCGTGACCAGGCCGAGCCGCTGATCGCGGCGGTCCGCCGGGACGAGAAGCCGGACCAGGAGCGGATCGAGCAGAGCAAGCGGTCCTTCGACCGCGTCCGCGTCCGGTTCAGTGAGCAGAACCGCCATCTGGACGAGCTGCGCGCGGAGACCCGCGCCCAGGTCGAGCGGTCCGAATCGGTGCGCGACGGCGCCCTGGCCGCCATGCTCGCCGTGTTCCTGCTCTCCGGGGTGGCGCTGGCCGTGCTGATGCACATCGCCGTCGCCGGACCGCTGGGCGCGCTGCGCACCGCCTCCCGCCGGGTGGCCGCCGGTGACTTCGAGCACCGCATCCCCGCGCACGGGCCCCGGGACATCAACGAGGTGGGCCAGGTCGTCGAGGAGATGCGGCGGCGCGTCGTCGCGGAGCTCGCCACCTCCCGCGCCCAGCAGGACCTGCTGAAGCAGCAGGCCGCGGACCTGGACGCGCAGACGATGGAGCTGCGCCGGTCCAACGCCGAGCTGGAGCAGTTCGCCTACGTCGCCTCGCACGATCTCCAGGAACCGCTCCGCAAGGTCGCCTCGTTCTGCCAGCTGATCGACAAGCGCTACGGCGACCAGCTGGACGAGCGCGGCACGCAGTACATCGCCTTCGCCGTGGACGGCGCCAAGCGGATGCAGGTGCTCATCAACGACCTGCTCACCTTCTCCCGGGTGGGCCGGCTGAACGACGCCGACGAGGAGGTCGACCTCGGCAGGACCCTGGACAAGGCGCTGGCCAACCTGGGCGCCTCCGTCGAGGAGTCGGGCGCCGAGGTCGAGCGGCCGGCGGAGCTCCCGCGGATCACCGGCGACCCGACGCTGCTGGCCATGCTGTGGCAGAACCTCGTCGGCAACGCCCTCAAGTTCCGCGACCCGGACCGCCCGCCGGTGGTGCGCATCAGCTGCGAGAGCGAGGCGGAGTCCGGCTGGCGGTTCACCGTCGAGGACAACGGGATCGGCATCCCGGAGGAGTTCGCGGACAAGGTGTTCGTGATCTTCCAGCGGCTGCACGGCCGGGACACCTACGGTGGCACCGGCATCGGCCTGGCCCTCTGCAAGAAGATCGTCGAACACCACGGGGGACGGATCTGGGTCGACACCGGCGGGGACGTGGGGACGCGGATCTGCTTCACCCTGCCCGGCCTCGCCCCCGCGCCGTCCGAGGACACTGGAGGGGACTCCACCGCCGTCGCCGTCCCGGCCGGCCCGAACGCCCTGGAAGGAACCGCATGACCGCTGCCCATCCCATCGAGGTCCTGCTCGTCGAGGACGACCCCGGCGACGAGCTGATGACCCGCGAGGCATTCGAGGACAACAAGATCGGCAACACGCTGCACGTGGTGCGCGACGGTCTGGAGGCCCTGGACTTCCTCTACCGGCGCGGCGAGTACGCCGACGCCCCGAGCCCCGATCTGATCCTGCTCGACCTCAACCTGCCGAAGTACGACGGCCGGCAGGTGCTGGAGCGCATCAAGTCCGACGACGACCTCAGCCACATCCCGGTGGTCGTGCTCACCACCTCCTCGGCCGAGGAGGACATCCTGCGCAGCTACAAGCTCCACGCCAACGCCTATGTCACCAAGCCGGTCGACCTCGACCAGTTCATCGCCGCCATCCGGCAGATCGACGAGTTCTTCGTCACCGTCGTGAAGCTGCCCAACCGCTGAGCGCCGCCCCGGACGGCCGGCGGGAGCGCACAGCAGGCAGGGCGCACGGCAGTGGGGCCACCGGCTGTTCCGGTGGCCCCACTGCCCTTCCCGTCCGGCGCGTCGTCAGGGGGTACGGCTCGCCGGATCCCGCCTCACCAGCGGTACCACCGGCCCCTGCGGCCGCCCGCGCCGGCGGCGGGCCGGATGACGAATCCCAGCAGCCAGACCGCCAGCACGATGACGGCGATCCACCACAGGGCCTTGAGCGCGAATCCGGCGCCGAAGAGGACCAGGGCGAGGAGCAGTACGAGGAGCAGGGGGACCATCTTCATCAACCTCCGGGCAGCCGGTGCATCGTTCTCCGAGCAGCCGTGTGCCCTCGATGGTTGCCGTCATGCAAAAGTTTCCCCGGGCCGGTGCCGCTGGTGCCCACGGGGCGCGAGGGGCCGGTTCCCGCTTCCGGGGCCTGATGTCCTCGCAGGTGGCGGCCGGTGGTCGATGGCGGAGAATTCCTCCGGATCGTGGAGTGTGGCCCTCCGGCGGGCGGGCAGGGGCAAGGTGTCGTACGACAACAGTTGCTATGCGGGAGAGACTGATGAACTCCATGGCCTTGAACGCGCCCACCAGCACAGCCCCCGACGCACTCGACGCGGACGGGTCCGGCGCCCCCGTCGTGGCCGGACCGCCGACGGCGGCCCCCGACGCCGGTCTGCCCCTGGTCACCGACCCCACCAAGGTGGCACCGCAGGACGCCCGCGCGATGTCGAAGGTCTTCTTCGGCCGGCTCACCGAGCTGGAGGAAGGCACCCACGAGTACCAGTACGCCCGCAACACCCTGATCGAGCTCAACCTGTCGCTGGTCCGTTTCGCCGCCTCCCGGTTCCGCAACCGGGCGGAGCCGATGGAGGACATCGTGCAGGTCGGCACGATCGGGCTGATCAAGGCCATCGACCGGTTCGACCTGAGCCGCGAGGTCGAGTTCACCACCTTCGCCGTGCCGTACATCGTGGGGGAGATCAAGCGGTTCTTCCGGGACACCTCCTGGGCCGTGCACGTCCCCCGCCGCCTCCAGGAATTCCGTCTGGACCTGGCCAAGGCCGTCGACGACCTGTCGAGCCGGATGGGCCGCTCCCCGACGACCGAGGAGCTGGCCGAGCACATGGGGCTCACCGCAGAGGAGGTCGTCGAGGGGCAGATCGCCGGCAACGGCTACGTCGCCGGTTCCCTGGACATCCCCGGCGGCGCCGAGGACGGCAGCGGCAACGACACCCCGCTGGCCGACCGCATCGGCGACACCGACCCCGCCCTGGAGAACGTGGAGAACTTCCACGCCCTCCAGCCGCTGCTCGAAAAGCTGGACGGCCGGGAGCGGAAGATCCTGGAGCTGCGCTTCGGCCGGGAGATGACCCAGTCCGACATCGGGGCCGAGCTCGGCATCTCCCAGATGCACGTCTCCCGTCTGCTGAGCCGGACCCTGGCCTCGCTGCGCTCCCGGATGCTGGTCGAGGAGTAGGACGCCGGCCCCGGCGGTGGCGCCGTCCGCGTCTTCCGCGCCCCCCTGCTCGCCGTGCCCGTCGGCGGCCGGCGCC
>NZ_JBEOXS010000067.1:0-36734 GCF_040296705.1 Streptomyces sp. NPDC002055 | reverse complement strand
GAGCACACCATGGTCTGCTTCTCGGCACCCTGCTGCGCAGCGTGATGAGTCTGCTGGTTCACCTTTCGACGATATCTCCGTGGACGGTCCGGGGCAGGCGCAACGCACCGCCGGACCGGCCCGACGCCCACCGCACGGCAGGCACACCTCACTGCAGGAAGAGTGCGCGGCAGGACGAGCGCACGGCGGGAAGAGTGCATGGCGGGCACAACGCACCGCGGGACCGGTTCGGCGAACCGGCCCCGCTCAGTGGCATGACGCCGCTGTGGTCACTGCATGACGGCCATGGCCAGGGCACGCCGGGCCCGCAGCGAGGCGCGCTCGGCGCGGCGCTGCATGCGGCGGGCGGCGACCAGGCGCAGGGCCGGGCGTTCGGACTCGGCCTCGTGCAGTCGGTCTTGCATATGGGCACGAGCCAGGGCTTCTGGGATGAGTTGCATGTCGCGGGTCCTGTTCTGGCGCGAGGTCTTCACCCCGGCGGTGGTACGGGCTGGGCTTTCGGTGACGGACGGCTCGTGGGCGGACGGCTTCATCGTCGGGACCTGCTTCGTGGGTTCGTGCTTACGGGGACGGTCGATCGTTCCGAGGGTGGTCATGCTGCGACCGGGTTCTTGCGCGGGCGACCACGCGGCCGCTTCCTCGGTACGACGACGCCCTGGACGAAGAGCTCACCGCCCCAGACACCCCACGGCTCACGCCGGTCCTTGGCGCCCGCGAGGCAGGCCTCACGCAGCGGACAGGTCTGGCAGAGCGACTTGGCGTATTCGACGTCGGCCGGCGACTCGGCGAAGAAGACCTCCGGGTCGTACGAGCGGCAGGGAATGAGCTCACCGAGGCGCTCGATCTCGTCGTCGAGCGCGGTGAGCTGGGTCAGCTGAGTCAAGGGGACCTCCGAAGGGCCGGGCGGCGGGATCACAGGGTCGTGCGGTACGGACGGGGCGTGCGCGGGGCTGGGCACGGGCGGTGTCTTCCTCGTCTGTCGGCCCGGCCTGGTGGGCCGGGGTGTTCGGTCGGTACCGGGTGACTTCCGCATCCGGCGCCGGAGACGTGGTGTTCTCCGACAACGGAAAGGGCCGCGGATCCCGGTTCGGGTTCCGCGGCCCTGGAAGGTGCCGACCTGATCTTGCGATCAGGCTGGATCTCTCCAGGGTTCGAGGCCACGGAAGGCCCGCATCGTGTGGTGCTCGGCCGCAGAGGTCGTGCCGCCGGCGAAACCGCCGTCGGCCCACTTCTGCTGGAGGTCGGCACCCTTGACCGCAAAGGCATAGGCCGATGCCTGTGCCTCTACCGCCGCCGGTGCCTGGGTCGGTCGCTCATTGCGCACAGCAATGTGACGCTCATCGAGACGTGCTTCGGCGCCACCGGACAGGCCGGAAATGCTCAGCTCCTGGAAGCCCTGCGGGATACCAGCGAGGGGCGAGACGGACCGAAGCGCGGAGACGCTCGACAGGCAGGAGGCGACGACCTCACGACCGGCCAGTTTGGTGATGCTGATCATTTGGAATCGCCTCCTCTCGGCGTCTCGGGGACTGGTCGGACCAGTCCGTCGGGGCTCAGGACAACACGGCTGCAAGGGCTTGGAGAAGCCCTTGCCTCCGTGTTCGGAAGGCTATGGGGATTCCTGTGGCCCGCGCAAACTATTTTTTCGACGAGTTCGTATCAGTCGTCCGCGACGTCCTCGGAGCTCTGCCGGAGTCGGCCGTCCGGCGCCTCGCCGACGTCGGTTCCGGCGTCCGCGGCTGGGGAGTGCGCCGGGGCGTCCCCCGCGCACAGCGCCAGGACATCCGCACCGAACCGGTCCAGCTTGCGCCGGCCCACTCCGGCGATGGTGACGAGTTCCGACGCCTCGTCCGGCACTGCTTCGGCGATGGCCATCAGCGTCTTGTCGGTGAAGACGCAGTAGGCGGGCTGTCCGAGCTCCGCCGCCCGCTCGGAGCGCCACTCGCGCAGCCGCTCGTACAGCGCCTCGTCGAGTTCGGAAGGGCAGCCCTCGCAGCGCATCAGCTTCATCTCACCCGCGTCGGTGAGCGTGCGCCCGCACACCCGGCAGCGGACCGGTCCGCGCCTCACCCGCCTCGACGCGCCGGTGCCGCCCCGCACCACGCCGCCGGCGCTGCCGCCGCGGGACGCCGCGCCCCGTGCGACGGGTCCGCGGAGCTCCTGGACGAAGCGGCTGGGCCGACGGTTCGCCCGCCCGCCCGGCGACCGCGAGAGCGACCAGGAGAGGCCGAGGTGGATCCGCGCCCGGGTGACCCCTACATAGAGGAGACGGCGTTCCTCCTCGATCTGCTCGTCGGTCTTCGCGTAGGTGATCGGCACGATGCCCTCGGTGAGACCGGCCAGGAACACGGCGTCCCACT
Source organism: Streptomyces sp. NPDC002055 (assembly GCF_040296705.1). NCBI lineage: Bacteria > Bacillati > Actinomycetota > Actinomycetes > Kitasatosporales > Streptomycetaceae > Streptomyces > Streptomyces sp. NPDC002055. The sequence goes on along the minus strand of NZ_JBEOXS010000067.1, from coordinate 34,374 downwards.
CCAGGCCCTTCGCCGCGTGCAGGGAGGCGAGGGTGACGCCCTCGACCGTCGGGGCGTGCTGGGCACCGGCCCGTTCGTCCAGCTCCGTGACGAGGTCGGCGAGGGTCGGGGGGCCGGCGCCCGCGGCGGCACGGGCGGCGGAGAACTGCTCGGCCAGCCGGACCAGCGCCGCCAGGGACTCCCAGCGGTCCCGTACCGCGCCGGAGCCGGCCGGTGGTTCCGGGGTCCAGCCCTTGGTGCCCAGCACGGCACGCACCTGGGAGGGCAGATCGGCCGCGTCCTCCAGGAGGGGGTCGTTGCCTCCCGCCCGTGCGGCCCCCCGCAGGGCGACGCCCGCCTCGCGGACCTCCGGGCGCTCGAAGAACCGCTCCGCGCCCCGCAGCTGATACGGGATGCCGTGGTCGGCGAGGGCCTGCTCGTAGACCTCCGACTGGGCGTTGATGCGGTAGAGCACCGCGATCTCGCTCGCCGGGACGCCGCCGCCCCCCTGCTCGCGCGGCGTCATCAGCTCCCGGATGCGGCGGGCGATGCCCTCCGCCTCGGCCGGTTCGTCGGTGTACTCGGTGTGGACCGGCTCGGGGCCGGGTCCGCGCTGCGAGACCAGCTCCAGGCGGTGTTCGGCGGCCCGCCCCGTGGCGCGGCCCATCAGGTTGTTGGCGAGGCGCACGACCTGGGGGGTGGAGCGGTAGTCGCGGACGAGCCGGACGACGGTGGCGTGCGGGTGCCGGGTGCGGAAGTTGAGCAGATGGTCGGGGGTGGCGCCGGTGAACGAGTAGATGGTCTGGCCGGCGTCGCCGACCACGCAGAGGCTGTCCCGGTCACCGAGCCACAGGTCGAGCAGCCGCTGCTGGAGCGGGCTGACGTCCTGGTACTCGTCGACGACGAAGTGCTGGTACTGGCTGCGCACGGTGTCCGCGATGTCGTGCCGGTCCTGCAGCACGCCGACGGTCAGCAGCAGCACGTCCTCGAAGTCGATGACACCGCGGTCCCGCTTCAGCTGCTCGTACGTGCCGTAGATCCCGGCGATCTCAGCGGGATCGCGCGGGGCGTCCCGGCCGGACTTGGTGACGGCGGCGGGGTAGTCCTCGGGCACCGTCTGGGTGACCTTCGCCCACTCGACCTCGCCGGTGACGTCCCGCAGCTCGTTGCGGTCCAGGCGGATCCGGCAGCGGGCGGCCGCCTCCGCGATCAGCTGGACCTTGCGCTCCAGCAGCCGGGGCAGCTCGCCGCCGACCGCGCGCGGCCAGAAGTACTGGAGCTGACGCAGCGCGGCCGAGTGGAACGTGCGGGCCTGGACCCCGGCCGCCCCGAGCTGGCGGAGCCGGCCGCGCATCTCCCCGGCCGCCCGGTTGGTGAAGGTGACGGCGAGCACACTGGACGGCTGGAGCACTCCGGACCGCACGCCGTAGGCGATGCGATGGGTGATCGCCCGGGTCTTGCCGGTGCCCGCGCCGGCCAGCACGCAGACCGGTCCGTGCAGGGCGGTGGCGACCTCGCGCTGTTCGGGGTCGAGTCCGTCGAGCACTGCGTCGGCCGAGTCGGGAACCGCCGGGAAGAGGGGGGTGAGGCTTCCCGTGCCGGGCGCGGCGGAGGCGAGAGGACCGTTGCTTGCTGTCACCCCGCCATGCTGCCAGGTCGCCCGGAGCGGCCGGGAGGGTTGTCCACAGCCGCAGCCGCCCGGTCGTACCGGAGCCGGGGGGTGTGGATGCGGGGGTGGGGAGGCGTGGGGGATGCTGCGGTGCGCGAGGACGGAGCCTCCCACCCGGGCGGGCACATGGCCCGGCCCCGGAAGCGCCCGACCGCTGACCGCCAGACCGCTGACCGCCCGACCGACCGACCCGACCGCCCGACCGCCCGACCGCCGATCACGACCGCCCCGTTCCTCCGCCGCCCCGCTCCGCCCCGCATGTGCCGTTGCTCACGGTCCGCCCGCGCGGCGCTGCTCCGCCACTGTTCCCGTATCCGCCGCTGTTCCCGGAACTGCGCCCGGAGCCGCCCCGTCACGGGCCTCTGCCGCGTTCATGCCCCTTGGCGGCGCCATCAGGTAGCGTCGCGCGGATACCTCGGAGGGGAATGCCCCGCACTGGTTGAGCGTTCCACTACCGACCGTCACATCCGACCACAAGGAGCGCGAGGACCGATGCAGGGCACTGTGACGATGTACAGCACGACGTGGTGCGGCTACTGCCGCCGGCTGAAGAGCCAGATGGACCGCGAAGGCATTGCGTACACCGAGATCAACATCGAGCTCGACCCCGAGTCGGCCTCCTTCGTGGAGAAGGTCAACAACGGCAACCAGCTCGTGCCGACCGTGCTCTTCCCCGACGGCTCCGCTCTCCCGAACCCGTCCCTGGCCCAGGTCAAGGAGAAGATCGGCGCCTGACCGGGAGCGGAGCCGCGTCCCGGAAGGCGACGGCCCCGCGTACCCCGAGGCCGGGACAGGCGGCCCCGACCGGCCGCCCCGGAGCCACCCTCCGGCCGGCCCCACCCGGTGTCGACCGGGCGACCGCCCGGAGGTCACCGTCCCTCCGCACCTCGCTGCCCGTGGGCGGCCCCGCTCAGCGCGGGCAGCCCACGGGCAGCGGCTTTCCGTACCAGAGCTCCACCAGCCGGGCGGCGATCGAGATGCCGGACGGCGGCAGCACCTCGCCCGACTCGAACGCCGCGGTCAGCTCGTCGCGGGAGAACCACCGCGCCTCGTGGATCTCCTCGCCGTCGACCTGGATGCGCGGGGAGGTGGCGCGTGCCATGAAGCCGAGCATCAGGCTGGACGGGAAGGGCCACGGCTGGCTGGCGACGTACTCCACCTCACCGACCGTGACGCCCGCCTCCTCGAAGACCTCCCGCGCCACCGCGTGCTCGATCGACTCCCCCGGCTCCACGAACCCCGCCAGCGTCGAGAACCGGCCCTCCGGCCAGTGCATCTGGCGGCCGAGCAGCGCCCGGTCCTCGGCGTCCGTGACCAGCATGATCACTGCGGGGTCGGTGCGGGGGTAGTGCTCCGCGCAGCACGCCGGGCAGCGCCGGACGTGGCCCGCGGCCGCGACCACCGTGCGCTCCCCGCAGCGCGAACAGAAGCGGTGCAGCCGCTGCCAGTTCTCCAGCGCGACGGCGTGCGCCATCAGCGCGCCGTCCCGCTCGGACAGCAGTGCCCCCGCCTCGCGCAGCCCGGCCGGACGCGCCGACTGGTCCATCCGCCCCGGGAGCGTGTCCTTCTGCAGCGCGAAGTAGCGGACCCCGTCCGCGTCCGTGCCCAGGAAGTAGCGGTGCGTCTCGGTCGGCGGCGCCTCGAACGCGGGCGTCATGACGAGTTCGGTGCGGCCGTCGGGGGTGTCGTCGACCAGGGCCTGCCCACCGGAGACCACGAAGACCCGCGTCGTGGGGTGGCTCCACGCCGCGGCCAGCCACGCCTCGTCCAGACGGTGGTGCGCCGCGCGGTCGATGCCGCTCGCGCCGGTGAGGCTGATCTGCGGAACTGCGGTGCGGTCGGTCCAGGTGGTCACAGCTGCTTCCAACTTCCCATACGGGACTTGTGGTTCGACGGGACTGCGCGTCACCGGCGCGAGGTGCCGGGCGCAGCCTCCGGGCGCCCATTCTCCGCCAGGTCGGTCCAGAGGTACGCGGCGGTTTCGACGCCCTTCATCAGCAGGTCCAGCTCGACCTTCTCGTTGGGGGCGTGCCAGCCGTCCGACGGCACGGAGATGCCCAGGAAGAGCACCGGCGCCCCGAGCACGTCCTGGAGGTCGGCGGCCGGTCCGGAACCGCCCTCACGGGTGAACCGGATCTTCTGTTCGAAGGCGCGGCCCATGGCCCGGACGACGGACTGGAGCGCCGGGTGGTCCAGCGGGGTGAGGCAGGGCCGGGTGGCGCCCCAGAAGGTGATCTCGTGCCGGATACCGGCCGGGAGCTGTGCCGCGACCCACTCCCGTACGGCCTGCTGGACCTTCTCCGTGTCCATGCCGGCCACCAGCCGGAAGGACAGCTTCAGCTGGGCGCGGGACGGCACGATCGTCTTGCCGCCGGGGCCCTGGTAGCCGCCGCCGATGCCGTTGACCTCGGCCGTCGGACGGGCCCAGATCCGCTCCAGGGTGGTGTGGCCCGCCTCGCCGAGCGTCGCGCCGGAGTGGGCGGTGCGCAGCCACTGGGCCTCGTCGAAGGGCAGCTCGGCGAAGAGCTCCCGCTCCCGGTCGGTCAGCTCGATCACCCCGTCGTAGAAGCCGGGGATCGCGACGCGGCGGTCCGCGTCGTGCAGGGCGGCGGCGAGCCGGGCGGCCTCGGTGGCCGGGTTCGGGACCGCGCCGCCGAAGGAGCCCGAGTGGATGTCCTGGGCGGGCCCGTACAGGTCGATCTGGCAGTCCGCGAGCCCGCGCATCCCGGTGCACACGGTGGGGGTGTCCGCGGACCACATGCCGGTGTCGGAGACGATCACGGCGTCGCAGCCGAGCCGTCCGGCGTGCTCATGGATCAGGGCGGGGAAGTTCGGCGACCCGGACTCCTCCTCGCCCTCGATCAGCAGCTTGAGGTTGACGGCCGGGGCGGTGCGGCCGGTGGCGGCGAGGTGCGCGCGGACGCCCAGGGTGTGGAAGAAGACCTGGCCCTTGTCGTCCGCGGCTCCCCGGGCGTGCAGCCGGCCGTCGCGGATGACGGGCTCGAACGGTTCGGTGTGCCAGCCGTCCTCGCGGGCGGCGGGCTGGACGTCGTGGTGGCCGTAGACGAGGACGGTCGGGGCGTCCGGGTCGCCCGACGGCCACTCGGCGAAGACCGCGGGGGCGGCGGGACCGTCCTCACCGGCCGGCGGCGTCCAGACCTCGACGACCGGGAAGCCGGTCCCGCGGAGCTTCGCGGCCAGCCACTCGGCGCTGCGCCGCACGTCCCCCGCTCGGGCCGGGTCGGCCGACACGGAGGGGATGCGCAGCCACTCCACGAGGTCGTCGAGGAAGGCGGTGCGGTGCTCTTCTATGTACGCGCGGACGGCGCTGTCCGGGAAGGTCATGGCTGCGAGCCTATCCGGCCCGGTGAACCGCCCTTCTCACGGTTCCGGAGGGATCCGGCGGCTCATTCCGGGCCCCCGTGCACGGGCTGCGCCGCCCCGCTCAGCAGCAGGCGCTCCAGCGCCGCGCGGTCCGGCAGTCCGGACGGCCGGACCACCTCGCCGCTGCGGACGTGCAGGAAGGACGCGGTCACCGCGGACAGCGGCAGGCCGTGCCGTTCGGCCCAGGCCAGGCGGTAGACGGCCAGCTGGAGCGGGTCGGCGGTCCGGCCGCGGCCGGTCTTCCAGTCGACGATCTCGTAGCGCTCGCCGTCCGGCCCGCGCTCCCGGTACACGGCGTCGATCCGGCCCCGGACCAGCCGCCCGGCGAGCGTCAGCTGGAACGGCTCCTCGACCCGGTACGGGGTGCGGTGGGCGTACGGCGTCCGCTCGAAGGCCTCCTTGAGGGCGGTCAGATCGTGCTCGTCGCCGATGTCCGGGTCCGTGCGGTCGTCGGGGCCGTCGAGGCCGCCGGGGAGCTCGTCGGGGCCGAGCATCGGCAGCGGGAGCTCCTCGAAGCGCGACTCCACCCAGGCGTGGAAGCGGGTGCCGCGGCGTGCGGCGGGCTGCGGGGGGCGGGGCATGGGACGGGCGAGCTCCTGGGCGAAGCCGTCCGGGTCGGCGGCGAGCCGGAGCAGCTGGGACGTGCTCAGCGCCGGGGGCACCGGCACGTCCCGGACGGCCGCGCGGGCCCGCCGCAGCTCGCCGGTGAGGGCCTCCAGGTCCCGGTCCCAGGAGGCGACGGCCCGCGCCTCCTCGGGGCTGAGGGCCTCGGGGCTGAGGGCATGACCTTCGTGAGGGCCTGGGCCGTCGTCAGGGCCTGAGCCGTCCTCGGGGCCGGGGCCGTCCTCGGGGGTGGGGGCGTGTCCGGGAGCGGAGCCGTCCTCGAGGCCGTATGCAGGAGCGGCGCCGCCGTCGAGGCTGGGACCGCCCTCCCGGACCGACTCCGGCTCGCGGGCTCCGGTCCGGCGCACCTGGTGCGGCACGGTGCCGTGAAGCGCCTGCGCGGCACCCGCCCCGGCGTCAGCGGTCCCGGTGTCGACGGTCCCGGCGTCGGCGGCCGCCCCGTCGAACGCGAAGGGGTCCCCGTCGACGGGTCCGGCACCGGACAGGCCGGCCTCGAAGGCATCGGGGCCGAAGCGATCGGCGTCGAAGGGGTCGGCGTCGAGCGGGCCGGCCTCGAAGGGGTCGAACGGATCGTCGAACGGGCCGTCCTCCGGGGGCACCCAGCCCTCCGGATCGTCCTCGGGCGGCGGGGGCCATTCCGGATCGTGCACGACCCGGGCCCCGACCCCGAACCCGCCTCCGGCACCCGCACCGGAACCGGAACCGGAACCGGCACCGGCACCAACCCCGCCCGCGCCGGGCTCCGCCCCCGCCCATCCGGGCCCGCGCGCCGCGGGCACGCCCCCCGAGCGGGCGAGGATCCGGTCCAGGTGGGTGCGCACGGCATCGGCGGCTCTGCGGCGCAGCGCCAGCGCCTCGGGGTCCAGCGGCAGCGGCCAGGCGCGGTCCGCCACCGCCTCCTCCAGGGCCGGGTTCTCCGCCCCCTCCTCGGGTGCGTCGGCCCAGGCCTCCACCTCACCGTGACCCGCCTCGCAGTGCTCCCGCAGCGCCTCCAGGAAGGCGGACGGACCCCGTGGCTTCCGCTGCGTCGGTCCCCACCAGTGGCCGGATCCGAGCAGCAGGGAGCGGGGCCGGGTGAACGTCACATAGCCCAGCCGGAGCTCCTCCGTGGCCTGGTGCTCCTTCATCGCCGTCTTGAAGGCGGCCATGCCCTGGGCGGTCCACTCCCCCATCTCCGGCAGGGTGTCGGCGTCGCCGCGCAGCGCGTGCGGCAGCACCTTGGCGTTGGCCGTCCAGGACTCGCGCGCCTGCTCGCTGGGGAACTGCCGCCCCACCAGCCCCGGAACCACGACCACGTCCCACTCCAGCCCCTTGGACTTGTGGGCGGTCAGCACCTTGACCGTGTCGTCGCCGCCGGGCAGGGCGTTGTCCAGGCCCTTCTCGTGCCGGACGGCCGTGCGCAGGAAGCCGAGGAAGGCCAGCAGCGTCGCCTCGCCGTCCAGGGCGGCGAACGAGGCGGCGATGTCGAGGAAATTGCCGAGCGTCTCCCGGCGCCGGGCGGCCAGCGCGTGCGGGGACGCGGACAGTTCGACGTCCAGGCCGGTGGTGGCCAGCACCCGGTGCAGTACGTCCATGAGCGGGTCGGCCAGGCAGCGCCGCAGGTCACGCAGTTCCGCGGCGAGCCGGGCGAACCGGATGCGGGCCGGTGCGGAGAACGGCAGCCCGTCGTCCGGCCCGTCCGCCAGCAGGAAGGTGTCGAGCGCGTCGGAGAGCGAGACGAGCTCGGCCGTGTCCACCCCCGCGACCGCCTCGGCGAGCCGCACGTCCGGGTCGGGGTCGGTGCCGTCGGCGGCCGTACGGACGAGCGTCCGGGCGCGGCGGCCCAGCAGGGCGAGGTCGCGGGGGCCGATGCGCCAGCGCGGCCCGGTCAGCAGCCGGACCAGGGGGGCGTTGGCCGTCGGGTCCTGGAGCACCTCGCACACCGCGACGAGGTCCGCGACCTCCGGCAGGTGCAGCAGGCCGGACAGCCCGACCACCTCCACCGGAACGTCCCGCTCCACCAACGCGCCCTGGATCTGCGGGAAGTCCCCGGCGGTGCGGCACAGCACCGCGATCTCCCCCGGCGGGGTGCCCGTGCGCACCAGGTGGGCGACGGAGTCGGCGAGCCACGCCAGCTCCTCGGCGTGGGTGGGCAGCAGGGCGCACCGTACGACGCCGTCCCGTTCGGCGCCGGGGGCCGGGCGCAGCGCCTCCACTCCCTCGTGGAGCGAGCGCAGCGGGCCCGCAAGGCCGTTGGCGAGGTCCAGCAGGCGGCCGCCGCTGCGCCGGTTCTCGCTGAGCGCGAAGCGCTGGGCGGGGCGGCCGTCGGACCGCGGGAAGTGCGCGGGGAAGTCGTCGAGGTTGGCGACGGAGGCACCGCGCCAGCCGTAGATGGCCTGGCAGGGGTCGCCGACGGCGGTCACGGCGTGCCCCGTGCCGTCGCCGAAGAGTCCCGCGAGCAGCAGCCGCTGGGCCACGGAGGTGTCCTGGTACTCGTCGAGCAGGACGACCGAGAACTGCTCGCGCAGGATCCGGCCCACCTCGGGGTGGCTGCGCGCGAGGGTGGCGGACAGGGCGATCTGGTCGCCGAAGTCGAGGAGGTCCCGGCGCTGCTTCTCCGCCCGGTAGGCGCGGACGAGGTCCAGCAGCTCCCGGCGGGCGCGGGCGGCTTCGGGGGCCTTCCGCAGGTCGGCGTTGCCGAGCTTCGCGCCGTCGAGGGTGCGCAGCAGCGCCGTGTCGTACGCCTGCAGCCGCTCGGCGGGGACGAGGTGTTCGGAGATCTCGGCGTCGAGGGCGAGCAGGTCCTCGACGAGGGCCGGCAGCGACTTGGTGAGCGCCGGGTAGGGACCCGGGGCGGAGCGCAGCACCTGGGCGGCGAGCTGGAAGCGGGTGGCGTCGGCGAGGAGCCGGGCGCTGGGTTCCAGCCCGATGCGCAGGCCGTGGTCGGTGAGGAGCTGCCCGGCGAAGGCGTGGTAGGTCGAGATGCGCGGCTCGCCCGGAACGTCCTCGGCCGGAACGGGCCCGCCCCGTACGTCCTCGGCCGGCGCGTTCCCGGCCGGCCCGTCCCCGGCCGGAACGGCCCGCTCCGGGGGAACGGCGAGGGGCCCCGGACCGACCGCCGCAGAAGACGGCATCGGCGGGAGCCCGTCCGGGTCCGTGACCCCCGCGGCCACCAGCGCCTTGCGGACCCGCTCGGCGAGCTCACCCGCGGCCTTGTTGGTGAAGGTGAGGCCCAGCACCTGGTCGGGCGCGACCTGGCCGGTGCCGACGAGCCAGACGACGCGGGCGGCCATCACCGTGGTCTTCCCGGAGCCCGCCCCGGCGACGATCACCTGCGGGGCGGGCGGCGCGGTGATGCACGCCGTCTGCTCCGGGGTGAACGGGATGCCCAGGAGCTCCTTGAGCTCCTCGGGGTCGGTGATATGCGCTGCCATCCGAGTGAGGCTAACGGCCGCCACCGACATCGGGCGCGGGGCGGGGGTCGGGCCACGCGATGTCGCGGGCCTCCCGGCGGCCGAACCCCGCGGCTGCGGCCGGCGGACCGGTCCGGCTCCCGAGCGTGACCGGCCGCGACCGGCCGCGGCACCCGCCCCGGTCACTCCACGACGTGCCGGCCCTCCGGCTGGGCGGTGCAGGCGTTGCGGAAGGCGCAGTGCTGGCAGTGCCGGCCCGTGCTGGGGGCGAAGCGTTCGTCGAGGACCCGGCCCGCCGCGGTGGCGAGGAGCTCCCCGGCCCAGTCGCCGGCCACCGGCTCCTGTGCCTGGACGGCGGGCAGGGCGTCGCCGCCCTCCTTCTTCGGAGCGCCGAGGCGCAGATGAACCAGCTCCGCGCCCCCCTGCTCGGGCGTCCGCCCCCCGAACGCGCCGTCCACCGCGCCCTCGCGCACGGCGAGCTGGTAGACCGCGAGCTGTGGGTGCCGGGCGACCTCGGGGCCGGTCGGCTTGGCCTTGCCCGTCTTGAAGTCGACGACGTAGGCGCGCCCCGCGTCGTCCGTCTCGACCCGGTCCATGCTGCCGCGGATGCGGACCGAGCAGGAGCCCGCCTCCAGGGTGACGTCGAAGTCGTGCTCCGTCGCGACGGCGGCCCGGCCGGCCCGGTCCATGACGTGCCAGCGCAGGAAGCGCTCCAGAGCGGCGCGCGCGTGCTCCTTCTCCTGCCGCGACTTCCAGGGCGCGTCGAAGGCGAGCGCGTCCCAGACGGAGTCCAGCCGCTCCATGAGCACGGCGAGATCGGCCGGCGTGCGGCCGGAGGCGACCTCGTCGGCGAGGACGTGCACCACGTTGCCGAAGCCCTGGGCCGCGGTCGCGGGCGTGTCGGCCTTCACCTCACGGCCCAGGAACCACTGGAGCGAGCAGGTGTTCGCCAGCTGGTCGAGGGCGCTGCCGGAGAGCGCCACGGGGCGGTCCGGGTCCCGCAGCGGTACCGCGCTGTGCGTCGGCTCGTACAGGCCCCACCAGCGGTCCGGGTCGGCCGCCGGGACCAGGGGCTGACCGGTCCCGTCCGCCGGGCCGTCGTCGTCCCGGAGCGCGGCCAGCCGCGCCAGCCGGCGGGCGGCGGCGTCGCGCAGGGCCGGGGAGGCGGCGGGGTCGACGGTGGTGGCCCGCAGCTCCGCGACCAGCGCGGCGACGGAGAGCGGACGCCGGGGCCGGTGCGCGACGTCGACCGGGTCGACGCCGAGCTCGGTGAGGAAGCGGGACGGCTGGTCGCCGTCGTCGGCGGGGGCCTTGACGGCGGTGACCACCAGCCGTTCCTTCGCGCGGGTGGCGGCGACGTAGAACAGCCGGCGCTCCTCGGCGAGCAGCGCGCCGGGGGTGAGCGGTTCGGCGAGGCCGTCGCGGCCGATGCGGTCCGCCTCCAGGAGCGAGCCGCGGCGCCGCAGATCGGGCCAGAGCCCCTCCTGGACGCCCGCGACCACGACGAGCCGCCACTGAAGCCCCTTGGAGCGGTGCGCGGTCATCAGCCGTACGGCGTCGGGCCGCACCGTGCGGCGGGAGAGGGTGTCCGCGGCGATGTCCTGGGCGTCCAGCTCCTCGATGAAGTTGAGGGCGCCCCGCCCGCCGGAGCGCTCCTCGGCGCGCGCCGCGGTCTCGAACAGGGCGCAGACGGCGTCGAGGTCGCGGTCCGCGTTGCGCCCGGCCGCGCCGCCGCGCCGCGCCGCCCGCTCCAGCCGCTGCGGCCAGGAGGTGCCGTTCCACAGCACCCACAGCGCCTCCTCGGCCGTCCCGCCGCCCGCCAGCAGCTCGCGGGCGTCGCGCAGCAGACCGCCGAGGCGCTGGGCCGCGCGGGCGTACGCCGGGTCGTGCGCGGTGAGCCGCTCCGGCTCGGCGAGGGCCTCGGCGATGAGCACATCGGACGGGCGGGGCACCGTCCGTCCGGCCGCCCGCTCCTCCTCGCGCAGCGCCCGGCCGAGCCGCCGGAGGTCGGTGCTGTCCAGGCCGCCGAGGGGCGAGGTGAGGAGACCGAGGGCGGTCTCGACGTCCGGGGCGAGGGCCGCGTCCTCGGGCGCGGGCACGTCGTCCTCGGGTGCGGACGCGTCGGCCCCGGGCGCGGACGCGTCATCCTCGGGTGCGGACGCGTCGGCCCCTCGCGTGAGCGTGTCGACCTCGGGCGCGGACGCGTCGACCACGGGCACGTCGGCCTCGGGCGCGGGCGCATCGTCCTCGGGCCCGGGCGCGGGCGCATCGTCCTCGGGCGCGGGCACGTCGCCCACGGGCGCGGGCACGTCGCCCACGGGCGCGGGCACGTCGCCCACGGGCCCGGGCACGTCGTCCGATCCCTCGTCGTCCACGCCTCCGGAGTCGGATCCCCCGTCGTCCACGCCCCCGGAGTCCGATCCCCCGGTGTCCACGCCCCCGGAGTCCGATCCCCCGGTGTCCCCGGACTCGCCGCTCCCGTCCGCCGCCCCGTCGGCCCCCCACACCGGCTCCGCGCCGCCCCGCAGCGCGGCCGTGGCCGCCGTCTTCAGCGCCGTGAGCAGCGGCCCCACGGCCGGCTCATGGCGCAGCGGCAGATCGTTGCCGTCGATCTCCAGCGGGACTCCCGCGGAGGTGAGCGCACGGCGTACGGCCGGTATCGAGCGCCCTCCGGCGCGGACCAGCACCGCCATCTCGCGCCACGGCACCCCGTCCTCCAGGTGCGCGCGGCGCAGCAGGTCGGCGATGTTGTCCAGCTCCGCGCCGGGCGTCGGGTAGGTGAACACCTCGACCCGGCCGCCGTCGCGCACCGCCGCGAGATCCCGGTGGGCCCGCACCGCGTCGGCCGGCAGCCGGGTGAGCGGCATCCGGCGGGTGAGCAGCCGGGTCGCGGCCAGCAGTCCGGCGCCGGAGCGGCGCGAGGTGCCGAGCACGGCGACCTCGGCCGGGGCGCCGTCGGCCTGCCGGAAGGTCTGCGGGAAGTCCAGGATCCCGTTGATGTCGGAGCCGCGGAACGCGTAGATCGACTGGTCGGGGTCGCCGAAGGCCACCAGCGTGCGGCCCGGGTGCGGCGCGCCGCCGGTCCGCGCCGCACCCGGCGGCCGGGTGCCGGAACGCAATGCTCCGCCCGGCACCGCGTTCCCGGCCAGCGCGTGGAGGAGCCGCACCTGCGCCGCGTCGGTGTCCTGGCACTCGTCCACGAAGACCGCGTCGTACCGCCCCGCCAGGTCCGCCGCCACCTCCGGCCGCTGCGCCAGCAGCACCGCCCGGTGGACCAGCTCCGCGTAGTCCAGCACGCCCTGCATGTCCATGACGTCCAGATACTCCGCCAGGAACGAGGCGGCGGCCCGCCAGTCCGGCCGCCCCTGCCGGGCCGCGAAGGCGTCCAGCGCGCCGGGGCCGAGCCCCAGCTCCCGGCTGCGGGCCAGCACCGCCCGCACCTCGTCGGCGAACCCGCGGGTCGTCAGGCAGGCCCGCAGCTCGTCGGGCCAGCGCCCGCCCCCGCGCCCCTCCCGCGCCAGCTCGATCTGTCCGGCGAGCAGCTCGCGCACCGCGACGTCCTGTTCGGGGCCGGTCAGCAGCCGCAGCGGGTCGACGAAGAGCTCCACGTCCTGGTGGGCGCGGACGAGGGCGTAGCAGTACGAGTGGAACGTCGTCGCCTGCGGGCCCGCCCCGCCGAGCCGGGCGGCCATCCGGTCCCGCAGCTCGACCGCCGCCTTGCGGCTGAAGGTGAGCACCAGGATCCGCTCCGGGGCGGTGCCCGAGGCCACCCGCCGGGCCACCGCTTCGACCAGCGTCGTCGTCTTGCCGGTGCCCGGTCCGGCGAGGACGAGCAACGGTCCGCCGGGGTGCTCAACCACCGCCCGCTGACGTGCGTCCAGAACAGGAGGGTCGACCGGCGCCGGCGGGGTACGCACCAGTCGGTACGCGCCGTGGACCGACGGCCGTACCTGCCCGTGCGGCGCGGGGGACGCGAAGGAGGAGCTCACGTGGATCGCCGGTCCTGGTGGGTGTGCTGGTTGCGGTGCTGGGCAGGCCCGCCCGGTGAACCGTGCGACGGGCCGCGGGGCCCTCACGCCGGTCCCGGGGGTGGGTGTGCTGCGAGCTGACGAGGCTACGCCCTCGCGCGGGCGGGGCGGCACGGGTCCCCGGTGCGGCCGGGACACTCCGGGGGATACTCCGAAGGGGTCCTCGGTCACCTCATCGGACGTCCGATGGCGGAAGCTGTCAGATATGAGCTCCTTCGTCCGCGCCGTCACCGGCGCCGCCGTCCCAGCGGGCCCGGGCCATGTCGATCCTCGGCAGCCGGCGGGCCGCCGAGGACCCGGCGGCCCGGAGCGGAGTGCCCTCGTCCCGGTAGTGGCCGAGCGCCCGCTGCTCGTGTCCGGGCAGCAGCGCGCCGTCCGCGCGGACGACCCGCCACCAGGGCACCGCGCCGCCGTAGAGCGCCATGACCCGGCCGACCTGCCGGGGACCTCCCGCGCCGAGCCACTCGGCGACGTCGCCGTACGTCATGACCCTGCCCGGCGGAATCAGCTCGGCGACCTCCAGGACCCGCTCCGCGTACTCCGGCAGCCCGGCCGACCCGTTCTCCCGACTCATCCGGCCCATCCTGCCGCACCGCGCCGACATCGGCACGGGCCGCTCACGGACCGTTCCCGTCGCAGGACACGGGCCTGCCGCACGGTCCCCACGGCCCCGCAACGCACCCTGATGACCCCCTCAGGGGTCGGGCCATGCCACCATCTTCCGGGCGGTGACTGGTGATACGAGATCAAAAAGAGACGACCGGGCAGCAGAGTGCCGAGCCTCCACAGGGAGAGGCCCGCACCTCTGACGCGCCGTCGCGCCCGGACACGGCCGCGTCCCCCGCGGACGCCTCCCGGCCGCACGACGACCGGTCGCCCGCCGGGGTGACGCCGTCCCCCACCGACCCCGCACCGCACGACGCCATGACAGCGCACGACGAACCGGCACCGGACGCCGACCGGGGCCCGCACGACGAGGCACCGCCGCAGCGGGACTCCGGCTCGCAGGGCCGCTCCGGCTCGGACAGCGGCTCCGGCCCACGCGGCGGCTCCGGCTCACGAGACGACTCGGACGACGCCGCCCCGGAACCGACGAACGGCCCGCCCGGGAGCGACCCGGCGGCCGACGATCCTCCGACGACCGAGAACGGCGCCCCGGCGGCCGGGAACGGCCCGACACCCGAGAGCGGCGGCCCGGCGGCCGGCAGCTCGCCGGACGCCGGCAGCGCGTCGGACGCCGACAGCTCGCCGGACGCCGACAGCTCGCCGGACGCCGACGAATCGTCGGACTCCGGCAGCACCCCACCCCCGTCCGGCGCGGGCGGCGCGCCCCCGTCCGGGGACGGCGACGGTGTCGGCCCCCCGCCACCCGGCCCCGGCTCCGGCGCCGACGGCTGCGACGGGGACAACGCGCACGTCGACCGGGTCTCCGGCGACGAGCCGCTGCTCCCGGCCCGGGTCCACCGCCCGGCCGACCTGGTCCGGCTGCTGCTCGGCGTCCTCGGCGTCGCCGTCGTCCTGGCCATCGCCGCCTTCGCCCACGGCACCACCGAGGGCCTGGAGAAGGACGTCGGGAAGGGCGCCGGCCAGGCTCCCGCGCTGCTCATCAGCTTCACCGGCTTCGCGTCCAGCGTCGCCGTGCTGATCGTCCCCGTGGCGTTCGCCCTGGAACGGCTGATCAAACGCGACGGGCTGCGGATCGCGGACGGCGTGCTCGCGGCCGTCCTGGCCCACGGCGTGGCGCTCGCCACCGACCTGTGGGTCGCCCAGGCGGCCCCGGCGTCCATCCAGGACGCCCTCACCCAGCAGGCGCCGAACGGTGAGATCACCGACCCGGTGCACGGCTATCTCGCCCCCGTCATCGCCTATATGACGGCGGTCGGGATGGCGCACCGGCCGCGCTGGCGCGTCCTGCTCTGGGGCGTGCTCACCCTCCAGGTGTTCGCCGTCCTCATCGGCGGCTTCGCCACGCCCTTCTCGATCATCCTCACCGTGCTCATCGGCTGGACGGTGGCGTACGGGACGCTGTACACGGTCGGTTCGCCGAACGTGCGGCCCACCGGCCAGAACCTCCTCGCCGGACTGCGCCGGGTCGGCTTCCGGCCGGTCAGCGCGCTGCGCGCGGAGGAGGACGCCGACGCGGACGCCGAGCGCCAGGAGCGCGGCCGCCGCTACATCGTCACCCTGGAGGACGGCCCGCCGCTCGATGTGACCGTGGTCGACCGGGAGCAGCAGGCCCAGGGCTTCTTCTACCGGGTCTGGCGGCGGCTGGCGCTGCGCGGCATCACCCAGCGCCGCAGCCTCCAGTCGCTCCGGCAGGCCCTGGAGCAGGAGGCGCTGCTGGCCTACGCGGCGATCGCCGCCGGCGCCAACGCCCCCAAGCTGATCGCCACCTCCGAGCTCGGCCCGGACGCCGTGATGCTCGTGTACGAGCACGTCGGCGGCCGCACCCTGGACGCCCTGTCCGACGAGGAGCTGACCGACGCGATGCTGCGCGGCACCTGGCAGCAGGTGCAGGCGCTCCAGTCGCGGCGGATCGCGCACCGCCGGCTCGTCGGTGACGCGGTCATGGTGGACCACGACGGGGCGGTGGTGCTCACCGACCTGCGCGGCGGCGAGATCGCCGCCGGCGACCTGGTGCTCCGGATGGACATCGCCCAGCTGCTCACCACCCTCGGCCTGCGGGTCGGCGCGGAGCGGTCGGTGGCCGCCGCGGTGGAGGTCCTCGGGCCCGACGCGGTGGCCGACAGCCTGCCGCTGCTCCAGCCCATCGCGCTCAGCCGCGGCACCCGGGCCACCCTGCGGCACCAGGCCAAGGAGCGGGCGCAGCGGGAGCGGGAGGCCGTGCTGGAGGCGTCCCGCGAGGCCCGGGAGGCGGAGGGCGAGGCCGCCGCCGGTGACCGGAAGTCCCTGCGGGCCGAGAAGAACGCCGAGAAGAAGGCGATCGACGAGGCCATCGAGGAGGCCCGCGAGGAGGATCTGCTGGCCCAGATCCGGCAGCAGATCCTGCTGATCCGGCCGCAGGCCACGGTCGAGCCGGCCCGGCTCGAGCGGATCCGGCCGCGCACCCTGGTCAGCATCATCGCGGGCGCCTTCGCCGCGTACTTCCTGCTGTCCCAGCTCACCCATGTGAGCTTCAAGGACGTCGTCGCCGAGGCGAACTGGGGCTGGGTGGCGGCCGCGCTGCTCTTCTCGGCGCTCAGCTATGTCGCCGCCGCCCTGAACCTGCTGGGGTTCGTGCCGGAGAAGGTGTCGTTCGTCCGTACGGTGCTGGCCCAGGTGGCCGGCTCGTTCGTGAAGCTGGTCGCCCCGGCCGCGGTCGGCGGGGTCGCGCTCAACACCCGCTTCCTGCAGCGCGCGGGCGTCCGGCCGGGGCTGGCGGTGGCCAGTGTCGGCGCGTCCCAGCTGGTCGGGCTCGGGGTGCACATCGTGCTGCTGATGATCTTCGGCTATCTCACCGGGACGGAGCGCACCCCGTCGCTCTCCCCGTCCCGCACGGTGATCGCCGGGCTGCTGACGGCGGCCGTGCTGGCGCTGATCGTGACGGCGGTCCCGGCGCTGCGGAAGTTCATCTCGACCCGGGTCCGGTCCCTGTTCGCGGGCGTGGTGCCGCGGATGCTGGACATCATGCAGCGGCCGCAGAAGCTGGTCACCGGCATCGGCGGCATGCTGCTGCTGACGCTGGCCTTCGTGATGTGCCTGGACGCCTCGATCCGCGCGTTCGGCGGCGAGCTGAGCTACGCGAGCCTCGCCGTGGTCTTCCTCGCGGGCAACGCGCTGGGGTCGGCGGCGCCGACGCCGGGCGGTGTCGGCGCGGTCGAGGCCACGCTGACGCTGGGACTGATCGCCGCCGGGGTGCCGAAGGAGATCGCCACCCCCGCGGTGCTGCTGTTCCGGCTGATGACGTTCTGGCTGCCGGTCCTGCCGGGCTGGCTCTCGTTCACGCACCTCACCCGCAAGGAAGCCATCTGAGGCGGTGCCGGGGACGGGTGGCCGCGGGGCCGTACCCGGTCACCCGGCCCGCACGGTCCGGGCACGGCCGACCGAGGTCCCGGGCGTGCCGTGCGTGCCGGGCGTGCCGTGCGACGGCCGGCGGCACGGCCGTACCCGCACCCGCCGCGCCGCGCCGCTCCGAACGACCCCGGCGGCGGGATCCGGTCGCCGGGCCGACGACCGGCCCGGTGACCTAGAGTTCATGAATGGCCTATGTGCACATACGGGCGGTGTCCCGGGCAGCACGATCCATACGGGCGCGGTCCCTGCGGGCGCTCTCCGTACGGCCGCTCTCCGTACGAGCGCTCTCCGTACGGCCGCGCCCGGAACGTCCGCGGCCGGAACGCGAGGGCGGGCCCGGCCGCCCCGCCCCGGTGACGGGCGGCGCCGCCGACGCCCCGCCCCCGCGGCCCCCGTTCTCGCCTCCGCCGTCCTCGCGGCAGCGCTCCCGGCGCACCCGGATCCTGCGGGCGGGCGCGCTGGCCGCCGCGGGCGCCCTGGCCGCCACCGCCACCGCGGCGTGCGGCAGCGATGACGCGAGCGCCCGGACCGGCCCGCTCGCCGAGCAGCGGATCGACTGGGAGAGCTGCCCCGCCCCCACCACGCTCCAGGGCGCCGGGGCCGGGGCGCCCGACCCCCTCCCGGGCGGCGGCGCGTGGGAGTGCGGCACCCTGCAGGTGCCACTCGACTGGTCCAACCCGGACGGCAAACGCATCGACGTCGCCCTGATCCGCGTCAAGGCGAAGGACCAGGACCGGCGGCTCGGCTCGCTCGTCTTCAACTTCGGCGGCCCCGGCGCCTCGGGCGTGGCCACGCTGCCGTCCGCCGCCAAGGAGGACTACACCACCCTCCACTCCCGCTACGACCTAGTCAGCCTCGACCCGCGGGGAGTGGGCGAGAGCGAGGCGGTGCGCTGCCTCGACGACAAGGGCCTGGACGCCCTGTACGCCACCGACAGCACCCCGGACAACGCCGCCGAGGTCCGGACCGGGCTCGCCGACGCCAAGAAGTCCGTCGCCGCCTGTGTGCGGAACTCCGGCGCGGTCCTGCCGCACGTGGGCACCGAGAGCGCCGCCCGCGACCTGGACCTGCTGCGCGAGGTCCTGGGCGACGACAAGCTGAACTACTTCGGCATCTCCTACGGCACCGAACTCGGCGCCGCCTACGCCCATCTGTTCCCCCGGAAGGCCGGACGGATGGTGCTGGACGCCGTGGTCGACCCGACCGAGAACCCCGAACAGGGCGCCCTCGGCCAGGCCAAGGGCTTCCAGCTCGCGCTGGACAGCTTCCTGAAGGACTGCGCGCAGAAGGCGTCCTGCCCGACCGGCACCGACCCGGAACAGGGCGAGCAGCGGATCAAGGATCTGCTGAAGCAGCTCGACTCCACATCGCTGCCCACGGAGGACGGCCGCCGCCTCAACCAGACCCACGCCCTCAACGGCATCGTGCAGGCCCTCTACTCCCAGGACCTGTGGCCGTATCTGAAGCAGGGTCTGGAAGAGGCGCAGAACCTGCGGACCGGGAACCTGCTCCTCGCCCTCTCCGACTCGCTGACGGGCCGTGACCAGCAGGGTCACTACAACAACATCCAGTCCGCGAACACCGCGATCGTGTGCGCCGACGACAAGAGCCGCTACACCCCCGACGAAGTCCGGGCGAAGCTGCCGGAGTTCCGCGCGGCGTCCCCGGTCTTCGGCGACAACCTCGCCTGGGGACTGCTCCAGTGCACCGGCTGGCCGGTCACCGGGAAGGCGGACGGCGTGGACGTCTCCGCTCCGGACGCCGGCCCGATCCTCGTCGTCGGCAACACCGGCGACCCGGCCACGCCCTACGCGGGCGCGAAGCGGATGGCCGAGGGACTCGGCAAGGGCGTCGGCATCGAGGTCACCAACAAGGGCCAGGGCCACGGCGCCTACGGCAGCGGGAGCTGCGTGACGAAGGTGATCAACGCCTATCTGCTCGACGGAAAGGTCCCCCGGAACGGCACCGTGTGCCCGGCGTGACGGGCTCCCCGGGGTGACGGGCGCCCCTGCGGGACGGGCTGCTCGCCGGACATGCTGCCCGGATCCACTACGGGCCGCCCACCATCGGTGGGCGGCCCGTCGCCGCGTTTCGTACTCCGGCACCTCGGCCCCGGCACCTCGGCCCCGCCGGCGAGGCCGACGGAGAGGGTGCGGCAGCGTCGTCCAGTGGACCGGCCCCGACCAGTGGACCGGCCCCGACCAGTGGACCGGCCTCGTCCAGTGGACCGGCCTCGTCTAGTAGACCGGCTTCGTCGGCTCGATCTGGTGGACCCAGCCGATCACGCCGCCGCCCACATGGACGGCGTCCGCGAAGCCCGCGTTCTTCAGGACCGCGAGGACTTCCGCGGAGCGGACACCCGTCTTGCAATGCAAGACGATCTTCTTGTCCTGCGGCAGGTCCTGGAGGGCGTTGCCCATCAGGAACTCGTTCTTCGGGACCAGCCGGGCGCCCGGGATGGAGACGATCTCGTACTCGTTCGGCTCCCGGACATCGATGATGTCGATGCTCTCGCCGCTGTCGATCCACTCCTTGAGCTGCGCCGGAGTGATGGTCGACCCGGCCGCGGCCTCCTGGGCCTCGTCGGAGACGACGCCGCAGAACGCCTCGTAGTCGATCAGCTCGGTGACCGTCGGGTTCTTCCCGCAGACCGCGCACTCGGGGTCCTTGCGGACCTTGACCTGCCGGTAGGTCATCTCCAGGGCGTCGTAGATCATCAGGCGGCCCACCAGCGGGTCACCGATGCCCGCGAGCAGCTTGATGGCCTCGTTGACCTGGATGGAACCGATCGACGCGCACAGCACGCCGAGCACGCCGCCCTCGGCGCAGGACGGCACCATGCCCGGCGGCGGGGGCTCCGGGTAGAGGCAGCGGTAGCAGGGACCGTGCTCGGACCAGAAGACCGAGGCCTGCCCGTCGAAGCGGTAGATCGAACCCCAGACGTACGGCTTGTTCAGCAGCACGCAGGCGTCGTTGACCAGGTACCGCGTGGCGAAGTTGTCGGTGCCGTCGACGATCAGGTCGTACTGGGAGAAGATCTCCATGACGTTGTCCGCCTCGAGGCGGCCCTCATGGATCACGACGTTCACATACGGGTTGATGCCCAGCACCGAGTCGCGCGCCGACTCGGACTTCGGGCGGCCGATGTCCGCCTGGCTGTGGATGATCTGGCGCTGCAGGTTCGACTCGTCCACCTCGTCGAACTCCACGATGCCGAGCGTGCCGACGCCGGCCGCGGCGAGGTACATCAGCGCCGGCGAGCCGAGGCCGCCTGCGCCGACGCACAGCACCTTGGCGTTCTTGAGCCGCTTCTGACCTTCCATTCCGACATCGGGAATGATCAGGTGGCGGGAGTACCTGCGGACCTCGTCGACGGTGAGCTCGGCAGCCGGCTCGACCAGGGGTGGCAGCGACACGGGGACTCCGGATCAGTAGGAGTACGGGTTGGCCTTCCCGTAACACTGCCACGCTCCGCCTCATTCCGAGACACCAGGTCCGATACGCGAGACGATGTCGTCCCAGTAGCCGGGCAGCGCCTCCCAGGGTGCGACGCCGTTCCCCCGGTCGGTGCGGTCCGTGAAGTAGATGGTGCCGGCGCCCTGCCAGCGGGCGATGCGCATGGCCTCCTCCAGATGGGTCCGCGGCACACCGTGCACCAGGTGGCAGAACCGCTCCGGGGGGTGCTCCGCCGTCCACTCCGCCACCTGTGACCAGCGGTATTCGGACCAGGGCCCGGAGAACGTCACCAGCTGGTCGGCGCAGTGGGCGTACCCCTGGTGCGGGTGCCCGCCGTGGCAGGACACCACATGGGCGCCCTCCAGGAGGGCCCGGAGCGTGATGACCAGCCGCCGGGTCTCCGGCAGCTCCGCCGCACCGGAGGGACAGCGCTGCAGGGAGAAGCCGGCCACCTTGTACCAGTCGACGAACCGGTGGGCCTCGGAGACCAGCTCGCCGAAGGCGCGGGTGCCGTATCGCAGATCGAGGTGGCCGAGGACCCGCACACCGGCGTTGGTCAGCCGGCCCGCCGCCTCCAGGCAGTGCGGATCGGGCAGCATGCCGGGACCGCGGTCGACGTCGAGCACCGCCCAGTGCAGCGGGATCCCGGGCCGGGTGAGCTCGGCCCATTCGACGGGCGCCACCAGCGGATGGGCGTAGCCGGGCACCCCGAATCCCAGCCCGGTCCCGCCCGGCGCGCCCGGTCGGCGGCGGCCGGTGGAGATCAGATGCGACATGCCGCCTCCATCCAGATGTCGGCGAGGGACTCCTCCAGGTTGATCCGGGGGCGCCAGCCGAGCCGGTCCCGGGCGGTGCGCACATCGGCCTGCTGCCAGGAGCCGCAGCCGTCCGGATAGGGGAAGGCGGGCTGGAGACCGAGGTGGTCCCCGCCGGGGCCGGCCAGGCCGCCGCGCGGGTGGCCCGGTTCCAGCTCGTGCACCGCACCGCCGTAGCCCGCGACCCGGCCCAGCAGGGCGGCGGCGTCCCGGAGGCGGACGGCGCGGCCGGTGCCGATGTTCACCACGCCCTGGGCCGCCGAGAGCGAGGCGGCGTGCACGGCCCGCGCGACGTCCCGGACGTCCACGAAGTCGCGCTGCACGCCCAGCCCGCTGAGCTTCAGCTCGCTGTCGCCGGCCTGCATCGCGCGCCGCATCGCCTCGGCGAGGCGGCCCAGCGGCGACCCGGCCGGGGTGCCGGGTCCGGCGGGCGAGAAGACCCGCAGCACCACGGCGTCGAGGTCGGAGCCGAGCACCAGCTCGGTCGCGGCGAGCTTGCTCACCCCGTACGGGCCGCCGGGGCGCGGTACGGCGTCCTCGGCGGTGGACGAGCCGGACTGCGCCGGCCCGTACTCGGACGCGCAGCCGATCTGCACCAGCCGCGCGCCGCAGCTGCTGCGGCGCAGCGACTCGCAGACGGTGGCGACGGCGATCGTGTTGTGCCGGGTGAGCTCCCGGGCGCCGCCCCGCACGGCACCCGCGCAGTTGATCACCACACCGGGGTGCACCGCGTTGAGGAAGCGGGTCAGCGCTCCGGGGCTCCCCGAGGCGAGGTCGAAGCGGACGTCGGCGTCGTCGCCGCGGCCGAGCGCGGTGAGCTGGACGGCCGGGTCGGCGAGGAGCCGGTCGGCGACGTGCCTGCCGAGATACCCGTTCGCACCGAGCAGCAGCACTCTCATCGTGCTGCCTCCCGCTGTGGACGGGACGGCTCCCCGGCGGGGCGCGTGCGGAGGTCGGGGGCCGTACGGCGGTGGCATCGGGCCCCCGCCGGGGGGAGCTGTGCTCTCATTCTCGTTCTCCTAGGGGGAAGGGCCGGAGCTGTGGGGTGTACCGGTTCAGGGCTCCGAGGGGTGTGCCCGTACGGCCCGCGGGCCGTACCGGACGCTGGCCATGGGCCGTGGGAGGCGCGGTGCCACGGGCCGTGGGAGGCGCGGGCCGGGCGGTGTACCACTGCCGCGCGGGGCCGGCGGCGGGCGCACGTGCCGCGGCGGCGGCAGAGCACCGGCGCGGGGCGGCGGTGGTGGTACGCGGGCCGGGACGAGGGGTGGTGCGGCGGGGGGGTCACCGCGGCACCGCCGGTGTGCCGGAGTGGGCCGAGGCCCGGGTCAGGGTGGCGGCGGCGTGGACCAGTAGTGCCGCCGCCGCGAGTGAGCAGCCGGTGAGCGGTACGACCCCGGGGCCGTACGCCCGCACCGCGGCCTCCACCGGGGCCGCCAGGGCGGCGCAGCCGGGGAGCCGGGCCGCCGCCAGGGACCCGAGCGCCGCGATCTCCACCGCGCAGGCGGCGGCGAGACCGGCGGCCCCGGCGGACGGACGGCCGTGGACGGTCGTCAGCCGGGCGACGAAGACCAGCACGCCCAGGGCGGCGGCCGGTGCGAGGCCGCCGGCCGGCCCCTCCGCCCCGAGGACGGCACGGGCCAGGACGAGCAGGACCAGCAGCGCGCCGAGGAAGAGGCCAACGGTGACGGGCAGCAGCGGACGGACCCCGGCCCGGAAGTCCTCCAGCCCACGGCTGGCCGCCAGCTTCCGCCGGGCGCGGACCGCGAACCCGTGCGCGCACTCGGCCGCGGGGAGGACGGCGAAGGTCAGGGCGAGGGCGGCGGCCGCTGCCGCGGTGCCGGGCCACAGCCCTGACGTGCCGTCGCCGGCCAGCCGGCCGAGGACCGCCTCGCCCAGCAGCAGATGGCCGCCGAGCAAGCAGGTCCACAGTGCGCCGCCGCTCCCGGTCCGGCCGCGGCGGCTCAGCGGGCCGCGGCGCAGACACACCCGCAGCGCGATCGCCACCGCCACCGCGCCGAGGAGCCCGGCGCCCAGCCGGGACACCGGCCCGGCCGGTTCGAGCAGCCGCACCCCGGCGACCGCGACGGCGCACACGGCGCCCGGCAGCAGGAACAGCGCCCGCGTCGCCCCGGGGAGACCGCCGTCCCCGGCGGGGTCCGGGTCCGGTGCGCCCGCCGCCGGAGCCCCGGCCACCGGGGTGTCGGCGGCGGTGCGCGGCACGCGGGCGTACAGCTCCTCGGCGAGCGAGAACACATCCCGGTGCCGGAAGCGGGCGGCGGTCCGGTCCGTGACCCCGTGGGCCTCCAGACCGGCGGCGATCTCCAGCGGATCGACGGCCCGGGCGCACAGCTCCCGGTGCCGGTGCAGCAGCGCCTTCACCGGATCGGCGGGCCCCCGACGGGCCGCGGGCCGCGCCGCCCCTCGCGTGGGGACGGCGCGGAACGAGCCCGCGGCGGACTCCGTGCCGACCCCGCCGCCGCCCGCCCCGGCTTCACCCGCGAGCGCCTCGCCGGGGAGGGCATCGCCGGGGAGGTCCGGGGAGCCCTCCGTCAGGAAGGCGGAAAGGCGGGCAGGGCCCGCGGAGCCGGGCGATCCGAGATCCGCACCCGGTTCCGCACCCGGGCCCGCCTCCGGTTCCGGTTCCGGTCCGCCATCAACCGATGTCCCCTCGGCCCCGGTTGCGCCACCGATTCCGAGCGCCTGGCCGGTTTCGACTGCCTGGCCGGCTCCAAGCGCCCGGCCGGCTCCGATCGCCGCCTCGTCAAGAGATGCCTCATCAGCACTGGTTGCCCCTCCGCCTCCGGTCGCGCCGTCGACTCCGGTCGCGCCGTCGACTCCGGTGGGCTCGTCGACTCCGGTCACGCTGCCGGTTCGAGCCTGCCCGCCAGTTCCGCTTGCCCCACCGATTCCGATTGCACCGGCAGTTCCGCTTGCACCGCCGGTTACGGCCGATCCGTCGTCCCCGGCCGATCCGTCGCTCCCGGCTGCCCCGTCGCTTCCGGCCGATCTGTCGCTCCAGACTGCCCCGTCGCTCCCGGCCGATCCAGCGCTTCCGGTTGCCCCACCGGTCACCGCCGCCCCGCCGTCGGCCGCGGCCGATCCGCCCGCGCGCGGCCCGGGCGCCGGCTCCCGCCGCGACGTCTGTTCCGGCCCCTCCGGCGGGAGCCCCTCCGGCGTCCCGCCCTCGCCCGCATCGGGTGTCGCGGCGTACGGCGTTCCGGGGCCGGTCGGCAGCTCTGTCGTCCCGGGCGTGGTCATGACTCGGCCTTTCCGTGCCGGCCCGCCTCCGCGGGGGCACCGTCGTACGGGGTGTCCGCGGCGTACCGGCCGCCCTGCGCGCCCGCCCCGTGGGAGGCGCCGCAGAGCGCTCCGGCCGCTCCGGCGGCCTCGGCGGCCTCGGGCCGAGCCGCGGCAGGCTCGGGCCGGGCGGCGGCGTCCCGTTCACCGGCGGGGAGGGTCCCCGGGGCCGCCCAGCGCGGCAGGGGTGAGCGGCCGGTGGCCGCCCAGCGCCCCGGGACGTGAGCCTCCGCGGGCCGGGTGAAGGGCTGCGGTGCACCGTGCCCGTCGGCCTCCTCCCGCCGGACCGGGCTGTGCGACATCAGCTCCAGGTAGATGCCACGAAATGCCGCGACGTTCTGCTCGACGGTGAAGAGTTCGAGTGCCCGCGCCCGCGCCGCGGCCCCGAGCCGGGCCCGGCGCCGCGGGTCGCGCAGCAGTGCCACGCACGCGTCCGCCAGCGCGCGCGGATTGCGCGGCGGCACCACCAGGCCGGTGCCGCCGATGACTTCGCAGACCGCTCCGACGTCGGTGGAGACCGTCGCCCGCCCGCAGAACATCGCCTCGACCAGGCTGACAGGGAAGCCCTCCACGACGCTCGACAGCAGCACCACGGTGGCCGACGCATAGGCGTCCGTGACCTCGGGCACCTCCGGACTGCCGGGCTCCTCGAAGGAGACGGGGCAGTCGCCGACGCTCCGCGCGTCCCGGGCCTCGTCGGGGAAGAGCTGGGCGGCGAGCACCCGGCAGTGGGCGGCGTACGTCTCCGCCTCGGCGCCGCGCCCGGGCGCGCCCACGATCCGCAGCCGCGCCCGCGGGACCGCCGTCCGGATCCGCGCGAAGGCGTGCAGCAGCGCGATGAGGTCCTTCGCGGGCTCGATCCGCCCCACCCAGACGAGCGTCGGTTCGTCCTCGCCCTCACCGGCCGCCGGGAAGCCGGACTCCCGGCCGGCCGACGTGCCGCCGGTCTCCTCGCCGACCGCCGCGAACCGCCCCGCGTCCATGCCGGGATGAACGGTCCGCACCTTCTCCCGGGGAGCTCCGCACCGCTCCTGCCAGCGCCGGGCGTGGGTGTTGCCGGGAGTGACGAGGGACGCCCTGCTGTACACCTCGGCGGTCAACTGCCGCTGGAAGGAGGCGATCAAGGCCCGCACGGGCACGGTGAGGGGCGCGGTCGCGGAGCCGAGGTAGTACTCACGGAGCCGGACGCCGTACTCGGTGACCAGCAGCGGCACCCCGAAGAAGCGTTTGGCCAGCAGCCCGGGGAGGGCGGCGGCACCGCCGGACGTGGCGTGGCACAGATCGACACCGCCGAGCCCCTGGTCCCCCTCGCCGTACCAGTCGAGGGACAGCGGGCGCAGCGCGCGCTCCAGGACCTCCGACACGGTGAGGAGGTCGGACAGCTTCACCCCCTGGGCGCCGCGCAGCGCACCGGGGGCCCGGCAGGCGGTCTCCAGGGCCCGGACGGCGGCCTCGGAGCGGAGCGCCACCGGCAGCCCGCCGCGCTCCCGGGCGAGTTCGGCGAGCCCGTACAGCCCTGCGGCGAAACGGTCCGCCTGTCCCTGCGCGCCGTCCTCCGCGCCGCAGACCGCGGCGGCCAGTTCGCCCATGTGTCCGGCGAACCGCCGTCTCTCGCGCCGGCCGTACGCCCGCCCGGCCGCCCGCGCCGAGGCGCCGCCGGGCCGCCACTCCTCGTCCGTCCCCCACAGCGGTGCGGTCCGCACCCGGTCGACCTGGGGCGGCAGTTCGACCCAGCCGGCCGACTCCTGACGCTCGCTGCGGCTGAGGGCGTAGATCTCGAACTCGTGCTGCGCGAGCCCGCGTACGAGCCGGTCGCACCACAGCCTCGCCTTACCGGTCGCATACGGGTACCCACCCTCCGTAAGCAGCCCAACGCGCATGTGTGCACCCCCGGTTCTCGCTGGTGTCGCCGCCGACCGGCAGCGGAAAGACCGTATGCGGGCATGCCGGTGGCGCGATGGACGGTTGTCCATCGCGCCACCGGAAGGGGTGAACGCTCGTGACTTTCCCGGCGCGACGGCGTTGGGACGCGCTAAGCCCGCGCCCGTCCCGCGCCCGTCCGGCACTCATCCGGCGCCCGTGAGCACGTCCCGGGAGGACAAGGGGGTTCCGTACACCGCGGGGGCAACCGGAGTCCGGCCACCGGTGCCGGAGGCGCCCTCGGGCGCACGGGAGCGCGCGGATGCGAAGGGGCGACCGAAGAACCGGGGAAGCGCCGCGCACGGGCGATGTCCACGGGGTCGATGTCACGCGGTCGATGCCCACGCGGTCGATGTCCAGGCGGTCGATGCCCACGCGGCCGAGGAGTGGCCGACACGGCCTTGCGCCGGGCGGCCCGCGCCGTGGCCCGACCGGAACCACCGCGGTCCCGTCCGGCCGCGAGACATCAGCCCCGGACCTCATCCTCCGGGGATCAGCCCCGGGAGCCCACCCCTCGGAACTCCCCCCCTCAGGACCCCACCGTCAGGGCTCACCCCTCAGGACTCACCCCTCAGAGCTCACCCCTCGGGAAAGGGCCAGGCGTTCGGCTTGCAGACCACGCCGTCCGTGGCCAGGAACTTCGTCTGCTGCATCATCACCGGAGCGAGCGCGCCCTTCTTCTCGCACGACTCGTGGTTGCGCCCCAGCCGGTGGCCCACCTCGTGATTGATCAGCATCTCGCGGTAGGAGAACATCTTGTCCCCGTAGGTCTTGGCGCCCTGGGCCCACCGGTACGCGTTGATCATGATGCGCTCGGTGGACGCGGCGTCGCAGGAGACGTTGTCGATCGTGGTGTCCAGGCCCGCCTTGGCGCACCAGGTCGCGGTGGTCCCCGGGCTCGCCAGGGTGATCACCCAGTCGGCGTCCTTGCCGGAGACCCGCTCGAACGTGCGGGAGTCGCCGTGGCCCCAGCTCCGCTCGTCGTTGAGGGTCCGGTGCACGGCCCGCGCGAAGAGCTCCCGGTCGAGCGGGAGGTCCTTCTCCACGTCCACCCGGTACTTGATGACCTGGCCCTTGCCGGGCGCGGTGTCGCGCCCCGGTACGGCGGCGAAGTCCCCGGATCCGGCGAGCCGGGCGTCCAGCGGGTAGCGGACCGCCATCCGGTCCCGGTACGAGGCGGCGGCCGCCGGCTTGCGGGCCGGTGCGGGGCGGTCCTTCGAGCGGGACGCCTCGTCGGCGTTCTTGCGCGCCAGGTCGTTGGCGGCCTGCGGGGTGGCGCTGTTCCGGCCGCCGTCGGCGACCTGTCCGGCCACCACCACGGCGAGCACGGTGGTCACCGCCGCGGCGGTGATTCCCGCGAGGGTGCGGCCCTTGCCGCCCCGGCCGTCCCCGCCGCGCTCCCCGGTCCGCCGGACCTCGGCCGGGGGCTCGTCGTCGTCCCCGCCCTGGCCCGCCGCCCGCTCCTCGAACGGCTCCTCGGAGGCCGTGGTGGCCGCCGACGGCGCTCCCGGGGCGAAGACGTCGTCCTCGAAGGCGTCGAGATACTCCTGGCGCGGCTTCGGGACGAGGCCGCTCGCGCCGGCTCCACCGCCGGCCGTCGCCGTGCCCCGGCCCTGCGGGGCCGTCGCGGCACCCGCGGCCCGCGCCTGGGGGCCGGGCCGGCCGGCCGCCGGACCGGATGCCGCCGGACCCGACGTCGTGCCCGGCGTCGTGCCCAACGTGCGCTGCCACGCCCCGTACGCCGGTCCGTTGCGCGGGGCCGAGCCGGGCGACGCGTCCGCTCCGGGGCGCCGGGCACCGGCCACCGGGGTGCCCCGCGGCGGGGTACCGGCGGCGGGCGGCGCGCCCCAGGCCCCGCCGCGCTCCCGGTGCTCGGGGTGGCCGCCGCGGGCGGGCGGCATCCGCGGAACGCCCTGCGGCGGGGTGCCGGACAGGGTCTGCGGCCGGGGGAAGTCACCGGTGTCCTCGGCGGCGCCGGAGTGCCCCCGCGCAGGGGTGGTGTGCGGCCCGCCGCCCGGTTCGGCTACCCGGCGGCGGCGCCCCGGGCCGGGGCCGGACGCCTGCCCGCCGGCCGGGCCGGACTCCTGCGCACCTGTCCCCGTGGTTCCGGCCGTTTCGGTACGGCCGCGACGGCTATGACGTCCCACGCGTCGACTCAGCTCCTGCCCGATTCGGCGGCGTTCTCGCTCAGCAGCTCGCGGAAACCCCGCGCCACCGCCTCCGGATATTCCATCATCGCGACGTGCCCGGCGTCCGGCAGGGTCAGCAACCGGGAGTCGCGGAAGGCGAGGGAGGCCCGCCGGGCCATCCGGAAGGACACCAGCCGGTCCCGGCCGCCGTAGACCAGCAGCGTGGGCGCCAGCACCCGTTCG
The DNA here is from genome assembly GCF_040296705.1 of Streptomyces sp. NPDC002055. Classification (NCBI taxonomy): domain Bacteria; kingdom Bacillati; phylum Actinomycetota; class Actinomycetes; order Kitasatosporales; family Streptomycetaceae; genus Streptomyces; species Streptomyces sp. NPDC002055. The sequence goes on along the minus strand of NZ_JBEOXS010000067.1, from coordinate 5,424 downwards.
GCCTGCCGCCAGAGGGAATGCTGGCCGCCCACGGTGTACGCGTCGACGACGCCGCGGGCCGAGCGGGTCATCACGTCCCAGAAGTAGGGGAGCCCCAGCCGGCGCTCGTACTCGGCCACGGCGGCGGCGAAGCCGTCGGGATCGACCAGCCCCGGGTCCCCGTAGCAGAGGGCGAGCACCTCGCGGGTCCGCCGCTCGGGGGTCCAGTCGCGGGTCATCCGGGCGAAGAGCGAGGTCACGCCGGGGACCGCGAGCAGGGCCGTGGGCAGCGCGGAGAGCTGCGGGCGCAGCTCGGGCAGCGCGGGCGAGACCAGGGTGAGGGTGCGCACCAGGTCCGGGCGGACCGCCGCGACCCGCGTCACCACGGCGCCGCCGAGGGAGTTGCCGATCAGATGGACGGGCCCGCGTCCGGCGGCCTCCAGATGGCGGATGACCGCCCGGGTGTGGCCGGAGAGCGAGAAGTCGCCATTGTCGGGCGGCGGCGAGTGGCCGAACCCGGGCAGGTCCAGGGCCTCGGCGTCGACGTCCGCCTCGAGCGCGGCCAGCAGCGCGGACCAGTTCACCGAGGAGCCGCCCAGCCCGTGGACGCAGAGCGCGGGCGGCAGCCCGGGGCGCGCCGGTGGGCGGGAGCGGACGGTGAGCTGCAGCCCCGGCAGGGTGACCGATCGCAGCTCCTCCCCGGAGCCGACTCGCACGCCGTCGTCCGGGGTTACCCCCGCGGCGGTCCGGGTACCCGGCAGCTCGGTCGACGACATGCGGGCAATGTTACGAGACGATCACGCGACGGCCCGTGTGTTCGCAGTCACACGAAGGCATGGCATCGCGGACCGCTGCTCCCTCACCCCGACCGGACCGGACCCGGGACGGGCGCCCGCACCCGTAACACCGCAGGCGAGGAGGACTCATACCGGACACCGGCGGCCCGGCGGCGGCACCTCGGAGCGCGCAGCCCGGACCGTGGGAACCGGCCGGTCACGAAGAGGGGCCCCTGGCCCGTGTAGAGGGCGCTCGCCCTGGAAAGGGGGCCGGCATGACTGCCGATCCCAGTGATCCCGAGAACTTCGAGCCCGGGAACGATCTGTCCGAGTTCGCCATCGAGGCCCCCGACGCCGACACCGCCGACCAGCACCTCGACGTGGCCCCACCGAACGAAGACGCGCTGCCGCAAACGGACTTGGAGGTCGATCCGGCGGACGCCCTGGAGCAGTCCCGGGTGGTGCATCCCGGAGAGGACGAGGACGGCTATTCGTGACCTGTCCCTTTTGTCGGCCGTTCGACCGACCGTTCCTACTGTCCGGTCCGTGAAATTCTCGGCCCGCACCGCGCGCGTCCGGGTTACCCAAAAGTACGATGGCGGGCGCGGTGCACACTGCGTCGCCGCGCACTCAACCACCTATGGGAGGCGGCGTGACAGCCATCGAGCAGACCGAGGCGCGCCCGCGAGGCACGCGCCTGCCGCGCCGAGCCCGACGCAACCAGCTCCTGGGCGCGGCTCAGGAGGTCTTCGTCGCACAGGGCTACCACTCGGCGGCGATGGACGACATCGCCGAGCGGGCCGGCGTCAGCAAGCCGGTGCTCTACCAGCACTTCCCCGGCAAGCTGGACCTCTACCTCGCACTGCTGGACCAGCACTGCGAGTCGCTGCTGCACGCGGTACGGGCGGCCATCGCCTCGACCAGCGACAACAAGCTGCGCGTCGCGGCCACCATGGACGCGTACTTCGCCTACGTCGGGGACGAGGGCGGTGCCTTCCGGCTCGTCTTCGAGTCCGACCTCACCAATGAGCCGGCCGTCCGCGACCGGGTCGACAAGGTGAGCCTGGACTGCGCGAAGGCGGTGTGCGAGGTCATCGCCGAGGACACCGACCTGCCACCCGAGGAGTCGATGCTGCTCGCCGTCGGCCTGTGCGGCATGGCGCAGATCACCGCGCGCTACTGGCTGGGCTCCGGCCAGAAGCTGCCGCGGGACGCCGCGGCGAAGCTGGTGTCCTCGCTGTCCTGGCGCGGCATCGCCGGTTTCCCGATGCACGGGGCCACTCCGCAGAAGTGAGCCGTGTTCGCTGCCGGCGTGCACGGACGGCGGCTTCACGGTCCCCGCACCGGGCTAATGTGTGCTGCGTACGGCGCGGCCCACCGCGCCCCTCCCTGAGCACAGCCAGGGGGAATCCCGAACCGTCGGAGGGACGAAGCCGTGGAGGTCAAGATCGGCGTGCAGCACGCACCCCGCGAGATCACTCTGGAGAGCGGGCAGCCTGCCGAAGAGATCGAGCGCGCGGTGGCCGATGCGCTCGGCGGCAAGGCACAGCTGCTGAACCTGGTGGACGAGCACGGCCGAAAGGTCCTGATTCCGGCCGACCGCCTGGCCTATGTGGAGATCGGTGAGCCGACCGCCCGCAAGGTGGGCTTCGGCACCATCTGAGGCCGGCGCGGACACACCGCACCCAGCGGACGGCGGCCCGGGGTCATCACGACCCCGGGCCGCCGTCCGTTTTCTTCCGCGCTCCGATGGGGCGCTCCGCCGCGCGCCCCTCCCGCACACCGGCCGCCCCGCTGCGCACGGCCATCCGGAGGATTACCTTCCGCAGGGTGGGGGTACGACCGCCGTGGACCGGTTTGCACCTGCCTGCCACCTGTAGTAACGGGAGGATTTTCATCATGTTCTGGGAAGCGCTCGGCTCCGTGGTCATCGGTCTCGCGATCGCCTACGCGAGCACCCGCCGGCTCCCTGAGCGGCTCCCGGCCCCTCCGCTCGTGCTCGCCACCGGCGCCGTCGCGGCGCTCTTCGGTGGCCTGGTCACGCACACCGCGGTGGGCGACGGTCACCCTCTTGCGACGCTCGTCGGCGCCGTGGTGATGTGCGTGGCGCTGCTCTCGCTGCTGATCCGCCCATCGGGACGGGTACGCCGCTCAGCGGCGGCCTGACGGCTCACCGGCCGCCGGGCCGCCTTTTTGCACGGCCCGGTTCCGGGTCCCGGGGCCACCGCCCCGGAACCCGGGAAGGAACGTCAGGCGGCGAGGCCCAGAGCGGCCATCCGCTTGGTGTGCGCCTCGGTGATCCGGGAGAACATCTTGCCGACCTCCGCCAGGTCGAAGCCGTCGGCGACCCCGCCGACGAGCATCGTGGAGAGGGCGTCCCGGTCCGCGACGACCCGCTGCGCCTGGCTGAGCGCCTCGCCCATCAGCCGCCGCGCCCACAGCGCCAGCCGGCCGCCGACCCTGGGCTCGGCCTCGATCGCGGCCCGCACCTTCTCCACGGCGAACGACGCGTGCCCGGTGTCGTCGAGCACCTGGAGGACCAGCTTGCGGGTGTCGGCGTCCAGCCGGGCCGCCACCTCCCGGTAGAAGTCACTGGCGATCGAGTCCCCGACGTAGGCCTTGACCAGGCCCTCCAGCCAGTCGGACGGCGCGGTCTGGCGGTGGAACTCGTCCAGTGCGGCGGCGAACGGCGCCATCGCCTCGGTCGGCTGCGCGTCAACGGCCGCGAGGCGGTCCCGCAGCCGCTCGAAATGGTGGAACTCGGCCGATGCCATCTTCGCCAGCTCCGCCTTGTCCTCCAGCGTGGGTGCCAGCTTGGCGTCCTCCGCGAGCCGCTCGAAGGCCGCCAGCTCGCCGTAGGCCAGCGCGCCGAGCAGGTCCACCACGGCGGCGCGGTACTGCGGCTCGGCGGATGCCGTGGCCCAGTCCTGGGCGGCGATCCCGGTGGGCTGCGCGGCGGGGTCGGGGGTCTCGTCAGACGTCTCCATGGAGCGCACAATAGCCCGCTCGGCTCGACGGGGAAGCCCTGGTCAGACACGCGTGACGGACACCGCCCGACGATTCGCACAACACGGATGCGCGAATCCGGGGTACAGTGATAATGCACCCGCCGATGAGTCGGTGGGTCATCGCATGAATGCGGATGCCCGGTCGGAGGCCCGATCGGCTCCGACCGACAGGCCCTCCGTGCGGAGCGTGGGCAATTCACGCACTGCCGACAGGGGTCCCGCTCGCGGCGCGAGCGGATGCGCGAGAGCCCAGTGGTCCTGCGCCATTCGGCCACCCACGGCCGGTCGATCCCGGCGCGGTACGACCCTCCTCGCCCCTGTGCGCCGCGTCTCACAGAAGAGGCAAGCATCCTGACTACGTTCCGAGACCTCGGGATCCTCCCCGAGACAGCCGAAGCCCTCGAGGCCGTCGGCATCACGTCCCCCTTCCCCATCCAGGAGATGACGCTCCCCGTCGCCCTCGCCGGCAACGACGTCATCGGCCAGGCCAAGACCGGAACCGGCAAGACGCTCGGTTTCGGCCTTCCGCTGCTGGAGCGCGTCACCGTCCCCGCGGACGTCGAGGCGGGCCGGGCCCAGCCCGAGCAGCTCACCGACGCCCCGCAGGCGCTCGTGGTCGTCCCCACCCGCGAGCTCTGCCAGCAGGTCACCAATGACCTCCTCACCGCGGGCAAGGTCCGCAATGTCCGGGTCCTGTCCATCTACGGCGGCCGGGCGTACGAGCCGCAGGTCGAGGCGCTCAAGAAGGGCGTCGACGTCATCGTCGGCACCCCCGGGCGGCTGCTCGACCTCGCCGGACAGAAGAAGCTGAGCCTCGCCTCGGTCCGGGCCCTGGTGCTCGACGAGGCCGACGAGATGCTCGACCTCGGCTTCCTGCCGGACGTCGAGAAGATCATCCAGCAGCTGCCGGCCAAGCGGCAGACCATGCTGTTCTCGGCCACCATGCCGGGTGCGGTGATCTCGCTGGCGCGGCGCTACATGTCCCAGCCCACGCACATCCGCGCGACCGCGCCGGACGACGAGGGCCAGACCGTCGCCAACACCACGCAGCACGTCTTCCGGGCCCACTCCATGGACAAGCCGGAGATGGTCGCGCGGATCCTCCAGGCCGACGGCCGCGGACTCGCGATGATCTTCTGCCGGACGAAGCGGACCGCGGCCGACATCGCGGACCAGCTCTCCCGGCGCGGCTTCGCCTCCGGCGCCGTCCACGGCGACCTCGGCCAGGGAGCGCGGGAGCAGGCGCTGCGCGCGTTCCGCAACGGCAAGGTCGACGTGCTGGTGTGCACCGACGTCGCGGCCCGTGGCATCGACGTCGAGGGCGTGACCCACGTCATCAACTACCAGTCGCCCGAGGACGAGAAGACCTACCTGCACCGCATCGGCCGGACCGGCCGCGCGGGTGCCTCGGGTACCGCCGTCACCCTCGTCGACTGGGACGACATCCCGCGCTGGCAGCTGATCAACAAGGCGCTGGACCTGTCGTTCAACGACCCGGTGGAGACGTACTCCACCTCTCCGCACCTCTACGAGCTGCTGGGCATCCCGGAGGGCACCAAGGGCATCCTGCCGCAAGACTCCGCGACCCCGGCCGGGACGCCCCCGGTGCCGGCGGCGGGGACCGTGGCCCACGCGGCTCCGGATTCCGCGGCGCCGGTCCC